>NZ_JAMOKT010000020.1:0-99757 GCF_023656795.1 Parabacteroides caeci | reverse complement strand
CCATTGGTTGTATCATAGATCATGGATTACTTGTTGTGTGGTAACTTTAAAGTAATTCTTTCTTTGATATTTCCAATGGCTTTTTTCGTTTTAAGGGTATTTTTTCTTAAATTGATGACATTGGGTTAGAACCCTGGGCTAGTTTATTACAGGCCTACAGCCTGAAGACACCGTCGCTAATTGGTTCAATTCAATAATTAGCAGATAGCTCAATTTTTTCTATAAATGAATAATCGTTATGCCGAATTCTTTTTTCTTTTAGGAATATACAATATCAGGCGAATAGACTGGTCGTATGTGAAGTAACTCCATACCCATTCGATCAGCACCATCAGTTTGTTTTTGACACCCAGGATAGAACGGAGGTGTACCCCCATCCACACCATCCAGGCAATGAACCCTTGCAGCTTTAACTTTTTCAGGTCGGCCACCGCTTTATTGCGTCCAACGGTAGCCAGTGTTCCGAGATTTAGATAATGGAAGGCTTTCAATTCTTTGCCCGATTCCAGCCGTTTGAGGTTGTCGGCAAGCAGGTTACCTTGTTGGATTGCTACCTGGGCTACCTGTGGGTGGCCGTTCGGGTAGTCTTCCTCTGTCTGGAAGCAGACATCTCCGATAGCAAAAACGTTTGCCATTCCCGGCATCTGGTTAAATTCATTTACCGTTATTCGTCCGCCGCGGTTTAATGCCTCTTTATCAATATGTTCGAAATGGGTGGCGGTTACTCCGCTGACCCATACGAGTGTTTTGGTGGCGATGGTGGAGTTGTCGTCCAGTATCACTTTTCCGTCCTGATAGTCTGTAACACGGTTGTTGAGTATGATGTTTACTCCCATTCCTTTCAGGAATTTTTCTGCATTGGCTGATGCTTCGGGCGACATCACTCCGAGTAGCCGGGGAGAACCTTCCACCAGGTAGATGTGCATGTCCGACTGTTTCAGGTCCGGATAGTCCTTGGGCATAACGAATCTTTTCATCTCGGCCAATACGCCCGATATTTCAACGCCTGTTGCACCGCCACCGACTATAACTACGTTCATCAGTGCTTGCCGTTCCTCCGGGTCGGTACAGATTGTAGCCTTCTCGAAGTTTGAGAGTAGGGTATTCCTGAGTTCGAGAGCTTCCTGGATTGTCTTCATCGGCAGAGCCTTTTCTTCGATGGTCTTGTTACCGAAGAAGTTGGTGATAGTTCCTGAGGCAATCACCAGATAATCGTAGGTTAATTCACCGATGGATGTTTCAATCAGATTGCGTTCGGCAATGATGGCTTTCACTTCCGCCATCCGGAAGTAGAAGTCTTTCTGCTTCTGGAATATCTTCCGGAAAGGAAATATGATTGAGCCCGGTTCCAGCCCGGACGATGCTACCTGATACAACAAAGGCGGGAACTGATGGAAATTGTTTTTGTCTATCAGGACAACCTGGAAATTACTCCCCTTCAGTTTATTGGCCAGCTTTAATCCGCCGAAGCCACCCCCTATGATGACTACGCGTTTCTTATTTGTTTTTGCGATGTTGAAGCCCATGATGTTCTATGTTACGTTTTATAATAGAACAATCGGAGACGGAATATGTTCGGATGGAATAGGGGGAAGGCCTTGATTTATAGGATAAGTTATCAGGAATTATGGCTTCTGAAACAAATACTGTTTAAATCCTTCCGTATAATCCGTGCGATAGTCTCCATTCTCATCCGCATAGATAAACATATATTCCAGTTCCGGATGTTGTTGTTGGATTTTGCGGGCTTCTTCGCGGCCCATAGCCATGAAGGCGGTAGCATAAGCATCGGCGGTCATGCAGTCGGCGGCGATAACGGTTGCGCTTAGGACGGGCTGTCCGGCGGGAGAGCCTGTTCTCGGGTCGATGGTATGGGCGTATTTCTTTCCGTCTTTGATGTAGAAGTTGCGGTAGTCGCCAGAAGTGGCAAGGCCGTGGCGTCCGCATAACAGGAGGATCACCTGCAACTCTTTATTCGTGCCCATCGGATCATCGGATGGCCTGGTGATCCCGACGTGCCAGCATTCACCTTTAGGGTTGACGCCTTTGGCTGTCGTTTCACCACCTATATCGATCAGGTAGTTTTCGATGCCTTTACTGTCGAAGAGGCGGGCGATGACTTCGCAACAGCATCCGTCTCCCAAAGAGGAACAATTCAGCAGAAGGCGGGGATCGTCTTTGATAACCTTCCGTCCCTCCAAACGGACTTTCTGATAACCGACAAATGGACGTATGCTATCTATCATAGCCGGCGTAACACTGTCACTTTTACTGAATCCGAATCCCCAAAGATTAATAAACGGGGCACAGGTAATATCATAGATGCCATTGGTCTGTCCGGATACTTCCATCGCTTTATTGAAGACTTCGATGAAAAGATCATCGACCTCTATATCTTTGTTTTGGTTTACCTGGGAGATGACGGAGGTAGAATCAAACGGATTAAGGCAATGGTAGTAGCGTTGAAGTTCAGCACTGATTTCATCTTCCAGTGATTCGGTATATTCGAACTTGATTTGATAGGGAGTATGAAGCATGCCGGTTACTTCGTAATACTGTTTCTGTTTCGCACAACTGCTCAATAGATATAGAGTGAAAAAGGCAAGTAGGATAGAAGAGTGTTTCATTGTTTTCCGGGATGAATAATATAGGGAGAATTTACTCCTTTTTGCTTTGTTCTTTGTTTGGGGGGTATATGCTTGATATACATTGATTACAGTTTCCTCGTAGTTTCGTATTTAGGAAACTGGCGTTTCTTAGGCGGGAAACGGTGACTTCCTATAGGTGACATAACCGACCTGCTCCCGTGTCAGGCACGGGGACAGGTTTTCTTTCAGGTTATAACCCCATCAATATCTTCTTCAATACTGTTTGTGCTGAGATTTCCCGGTTGGCTGCTTCGGGAATGACAATGCTTTGCGGGCTTTCGATCACGTCGTCGGTGACGATCATGTTACGGCGAACCGGCAGGCAGTGCATGAAATAAGCATTGTTGGTCAGCGCCATCTTTTCCGTATCGACAGTCCATGCACGGTCTTTGCTTAATACCTGGCCATAATTCGGGTCGGTATAGGCGGCCCAGTTCTTGGCATAGATGAAGTCGGCACCTTCGAAAGCCTTCTTTTGATCATATTCTACACGGGCATTGCCGACGAACTTCGGGTCGAGCTCGTAACCTTCGGGGTGGGTGATGACAAATTCGTAATCGGTTGCATTCATCCATTCGGCGAAACTGTTGGGAACGGCCTGCGGTAAGGCTTTCGGATGAGGCGCCCAGGTCATAACCACCTTCGGACGGGCAGTCTTCTTGTATTCTTCAATCGTAATCAGGTCGGCGAAACTCTGCAACGGGTGGCGGGTAGCTGCTTCCATGCTGAATACCGGACGACCGGAGTATTGGATGAATTCGGAGATAATCTTTTCATTGTAATCGTCCGCCTTGTTTTCGAAACGGGCAAAAGAACGGACACCGATGATATCGCAGTAGCAACCCATGACAGGAATAGCCTCCAGCAAATGTTCGGGTTTGTCACCATCCATGATGACACCGCGTTCGGTTTCCAGTTTCCAGGCACCCTGGTTCACGTCGAGCACCATCGTGTTCATCCCCAGGTTCATCGCTGCCTTCTGGGTAGAGAGGCGGGTACGCAGACTGGAGTTGAAGAATATCATTAGCAGCGTCTTGTTCTTGCCAAGTTCTGTGAATTGAAAGCGGTCTTTCTTGATCTCGAATGCTTCGTTAAGCGCCTGCTTCAGGTCGCCTACATCTTGTACACAAGTGAAATGTCTCATGTTGTTTATCTATTTATATGAATGGCAAATGTAGTCAATTTAATTGAATGATAACATAGGCTACAAATGCTGTTTCTTACTACTGTCTAATCTGGCCTTCCCCTTCGATAATATACTTATAGGTGGTCAGCTCCGGCAACGCCATCGGGCCACGTGCATGCAGCTTCTGCGTACTGATACCGATCTCTGCTCCGAATCCGAACTGTGCGCCGTCGGTGAAAGCGGTCGATACGTTTGCATAAACGCAGGCGGCATCGACCATCTGCTGGAACAAACGGATTGCTTCCGCCGAGTCGCTTACGATACTTTCACTATGTTTTGAACTGTATCGGGCAATGTGCTCCAAGGCTGCGTCGAGACTGGCAACCGTACGGATGCTCATCTTGTAGTCGAGGAATTCGGTACCGAAACTGTCTTCCGTAGCCGGTTGAAGCAGTTCCGATGGATAAGAACCAGCCAGGGAGTTGAAAGCCGGTTGATCGGCGTATATGATTACATGGCTGTCCTTTAACTTATTGCAGATATAGGGCAAGTCGCCGAGCCGGTCTTTATGGATGATCAGGCAATCCAAAGCGTTACATACACTGACACGGCGCGTCTTTGCGTTGTTTACGATGGCTTGTCCTTTCTCTTTATCTCCCTCCTTGTCGAAGTAGGTATGGCAGATACCGGCTCCTGTCTCGATTACCGGGACACGGGCATTGTCGCGTACGAAGTTAATCAGCGAACTGCTGCCGCGTGGTATGATCAGGTCCACCAGTCCGACAGCATTCAGCAGTTCGGTTGTCGCTTCCCGGTCAGGTGGCAGCAGGCAACAAACAGCCGGGTTTACGCCATGACGTTCCAGTACCTGATGGATGATACCGACCAGTGCCCGGTTGGAGTCGTCAGCATCTGAACCACCTTTCAAAACACAGGCATTGCCACTCTTGAAACAGAGAGAGAATACGTCGAATGTCACGTTGGGACGTGCTTCATAGATCACACCTATTACTCCGAATGAGACGGATACCTTGCGGATCACCATGCCGTTCGGGCGGGTTGTTTCGCTCAATACTTTTCCAAGCGGTGAGGGGAGTGTTGCTACATTCCGCATATCTCCGGCAATACCTTCCAAACGGTCGGTTGTCAGTTTCAGGCGGTCGTATTTGGGATTGGCCGGGTCCATACGGGACAGGTCTTTCTCGTTTGCTGCAAGAACTTCGGCTTGTCTGTTCATCAATTCGCCGGCTGTATCGGTCAGGATACGGTTTATGGTTTCGTCGCTCAGCGTGATTAGCTGGCGTGAAGCGGCAACGGTCTGTTGTAATAGGTTCTTAATAGACATTCTTGATAGTAATTTTTTCCCCTCTTGAGAGGGGGCAGGGGGTGTGTAATAATTTGCGTGAATGGCGGAAGATAACACACCCCCTACCCCCTCTCAAGAGGGGAGTGATTACTACCGGTCGCTATGTTTAGTCTCTAATCCAGATACAGATAGTCGTAATGTACCAACGGTTTTATGTCGCGCTGCCCAATCAGCTTCTTTGCTTCATTGCTGTCGTAACTGGTGCAGCCGACACCGAGTTGGATGCCTTCTTCATTGACAATCTTTATGATGTCGTTCTTTTCAAACTCTCCTTTAATGGCTGTGACGCCGACTAATAGAAGGCTTGTTGCACGTGGGCCGGTCAATGCTTCTTCAGTACCTCTGTTGATATGTATCTCTCCTTTGGCAAAGCCTTCGGAGTGGGCGATCCATTTCTTTACGCTGCTGACCGGCTTGGCCGCAGGAATGAAACGGGTACATATTTCCGTACTTCCTTTAACCAACAATTGGGGCAAAATGTTTTCCTTTTTCCCGTTGGCAATAATGACGGTTATGCCTTCGTCGGCAACTTTCTGTGCAATGTTGCATTTAGTCAGCATGCCACCCCGCCCGAACGAGGACTTACTGGTTTGTACGTATTCGGAAAGGTCCTGTTTCCCGCCGTCTATTTCGCGGATAACGGTAGAGGCAGGATCGGCTGGATTTCCGTTATAGATGCCGTCGATATTACTCAGGATGATAAGTGCATCCATCCCCATCATGGTGGCGATCAGTCCCGACAGTTCGTCGTTGTCCGTAAACATCAGTTCTGTAACGGATATCGTATCATTTTCGTTTACGATCGGTATCACGTTGTTGTCGAGCATCACTTCCATGCAATGTTTCTGGTTGAGATAATGCGTGCGGCTACCGAAATTCTCTTTCGTAGTGAGCACCTGGCCACAAGCGATCTTATGTTCGCGGAACAGTTCGAAGTAACGGTTGATCAGTTTGGCCTGGCCTACTGCGGAGTAGAGTTGGCGGGCTGAAACGGCATCGAGTTTCTTACCGGGCTTCACCTCGCTTCTTCCGGAAGCTACCGCTCCCGAAGAGATTAAAACAATTTCAACTCCCTTCCGGTGTAGTTCGGCTACCTGGTCGACCAGTGCTGACATACGGGTGACGTCGAGTGAGCCATCCTTCCTTGTCAGCACATTACTTCCTATCTTTACTGCTATCCGCTTAAACTGATATGCCATCTTTGCGTTCACAGTTATTTATTGTCTTTATCCCTGATCTCTACGCGACGGATTTTACCGCTGATGGTTTTCGGTAACTCATCGACAAATTCCACTACACGCGGATATTTGTAAGGAGCCGTCACACGTTTCACGTGATCCTGCAATTCCTTAATCAGGGCTTCGCCTGCCTTTTCTTTATAATCGTTAGCCAGTACGATCGTTGCTTTTACTACTTGTCCGCGTATTTCGTCCGGCACACCGGTGATAGCACATTCTACCACGGCGGGATGTGTCATCAGGGCACTTTCCACCTCGAACGGGCCGATACGGTAACCGGAGCTCTTTATCACGTCGTCGGCGCGGCCAACAAACCACAGATAGCCGTCTTCATCGCGCCAGGCAACGTCGCCGGTATAGTACATGCCGTCGTGCCAGGCTTCGTGAGTCAGTTCGGCATCCCGGTAATATTCTTTGAACAGTCCGATAGGCTTGCCGCTGGTCGTGTGTATCACGATTTGTCCCTGTTCGCCGTCTTCCGCACGGGTTCCGTCCGGACGGATCAGGTCGACATCATATTGAGGATTGGGAACACCCATAGAACCGGGTTTCGGTTCCATCCAGGGGAAGGTTGCAACCGTCAGTGTTGTTTCTGTCTGGCCAAATCCTTCCATCAGCTTGATACCTGTCAACTTATAGAATGTTTCGAATACGGCTGGGTTCAGTGCTTCACCGGCAATCGTACAATATTGTAGGGATGACAGATCATATTTGGTCATATCTTCACGGATCAAGAAGCGGAAGATTGTTGGAGGTGCACATAAAGAAGTGATTCTGTAATCCTGAATCATCTGCAACATATCGGCAGGTGTGAACTTCTCATGATCGTAAACGAAAACAGTCGCACCGGCGATCCATTGTCCGTATAGTTTTCCCCAGACGGCTTTTCCCCATCCTGTATCGGCAATCGTCAGGTGAAGACTGTCGCGGTGCAGGTTATGCCAGAAACTACCGGTCACGATATGTCCCAGAGGATAAGTGAAATCGTGTGCCACCATCTTCGGATTGCCTGTCGTGCCCGATGTAAAATACATCAGTGAAATATCGTCATTGCTGTTCGGATGAGACGGACGAACGAATGGGGCCGCCTCTTCGATCCCCTTATGGAAATCTTCGAAGCCTTCCGGTATTTCTGGACCGACAGAGACTAATTTCTCGATAGTCGGAGAGTCCGGCATGGCATCGATAATATGTTTGGTAATGATTTCTTCGCCGGCGCAAACGATCATTTTTATATCAGCTGCGTTATTGCGATAAACAATATCTTTTTTAGTCAGCAGGTGAGTTGCCGGAATGACAACTGCTCCTAACTTATGCAATGCGATAATCGAGAACCAGAATTCGTAACGGCGTTTTAGGATCAGCATCACCATATCGCCATGTCCTATCCCCAAAGACTGGAAATAGGCAGCCGTTTGATCGGTGTATTTCTTCAGATCTGCAAATGTGAAATCAATATGTTCGCCCCGGTCGTTTGTCCAGCACAAAGCTTTTTTGTCGGGTTCTTCAGCGGCCCATGCGTCTACTACATCATATCCGAAATTAAAGTTCTCGGGTACTTTTATCTTGAAATTCTTTATAAAATCTTCCTGAGACGTAAAGGACGTCTGATCTAAGAATCTTTCTAACATAATTTATTTATTTAACGGACAAGGATAGTTGTCGCTTTTATAATTAATTGTCAGCTCTCGCTTGTCAACTGTCTACTGATTTATAAAATGATTGCCAGAAAACTGACTTTTTCTCCGTCCAATGCTTTCATGCCGTGTGGCAGTTCGGAGTTGAAATATATGCTGTCTCCTTCTTCAAGGATCAATTCCTTATTATTGATCTGCAAAAGCATACGTCCTTTCAGTACGAGGTTGTATTCCTGTCCCGGATGAGAATTCAGATAAATGGGTTCTTCTTCGGATTTCGGATGAACGGTAACCAGGAACGGATCTGCCTTACGTCCGGCAAAACCGGCTGCCAACGATTGATACTTGTAAGCCTTGGTACGTTCAACGGCAATACCTTTTCCCTTACGGGTAATAAAGTAAGTGCTCATTTTAGGCTCGTCACCGAACATAAGTGTGGTAAGTTCCACTCCGTATGCCTGTGATATCTGGTGTAAAACACTGACTGAAATATCGACATTGCCGCTTTCCAGTTCCAGATATTGCTCTGTGGTCAGGTTACAGACCTTGGCGATTTCTTCAGGAGCTATCTCCAATGCATCACGAAGACCGGCCAGGCGCTCCGCTATCTGTTTTATCTGTTCGTTCATCTTCTGTAGATCGTTTATAGATTTATGTTGCCCCAAAGTTATAAATAAAAAGCAAAATGACTAGAAAAATAGGGGATAGAATGTTATTTAGATATTTTCTTTGGAAAAGCAAATGTTAAATCCTATATTTGTTTATGTATAGGGCTTGAATTTGTTATTGTTAACTCTGGATCTAATATATTGATTAGGTTTTTACTATAAGCTATATCGGGTCTGCCCTAAAATATTATAATTAATATAGTAAACCCATGATTGAAAAGATTAAAATACATTTCTTTGAAATAGAACGTCCTGACTTTTGTCTTCTTATATTTATATTGGATAGAAATATACCCCATCCTAAAATATCAAAGTTTTCAGATAATACAGAATTTGTGAAAATATATAATAAGATTCATCAGTATGTAGTGACGGAAAAGCATTTTTTGGATAAAAATATAACTATGAATATCATTGTTCGTCAATGTAATGTCGGGAAAAAATTATTGAATAAAGTTCTTCGTTTAAAAGATGATGTAGCTTTTCATGGATATATAAATAAACAGCGTGTTATTTATGCTTCTACTTTATTGCTTGATCCTTCTAATAAATTGATTGAAGTGGTTGCTTCAGAATCGTGCTTTAATAATTCCCGGACATTTGTTCGTAATTTCAAAGCAGTATATCATATGACTCCCAGTGAATTCCGTCGTTCTTATCGGAAAGGGAACCCTTGATTTTATAGGTAAGCTGTCTAATGAACGGACAAAAACGATTTTGTCCTAAGGTGGCTTCTATTTGTCATCTTCATGCCTTGTTTTTACTTGCTTGCTCTCTTTTTTTGTTATTTCTTTGCATCAGAGATAAATGATAAAAATAAAAGGTATTAAAGTATATAGATGCATAGGCATACCTTATCTATGAAAAAGAGAAAGAAGAAGTGATTCTTCTTTGGGTAGTCTGATGAAGACGTTTGTCGGACTACTTTTTCTAGAATACTCGTAGCCTATGATTAAATTTATGTTTTTTCTTTTTTTTCATTGGGAGAGGTTGATCAGCTTCATTTTTTCATAGTTTTTGATTTAGTTATCGGGTAAAGTTCCGGCTTGTGAAAGTCGGGACTTTTAATATATAAAAAAAGGATAACCTTTCGATTATCCTTTTTTCAGAGAGCGGAAGACGGGGCTCAAACCCGCGACCCTCAGCTTGGAAGGCTAATGCTCTATCAACTGAGCTACTTCCGCAATTTTTATTGCTTTTGAAATAGTAGTGGGCAGTGATGGATTCGAACCACCGAAGTCGAAAGACAGCTGAGTTACAGTCAGCCCCATTTGGCCACTCTGGTAACTGCCCCTATTATTTTCAATTGCAGTGCAAAGGTACGATTATTTTTGAAACCTGCAAGCGTTTAGTCAGAAAAATGAACCATTTTTAATGCAGTCACTGCTGCTTCATCCCCTTTGTTTCCGTACTTACCGCCTGCACGATCTTCCGATTGCTGCATGTTGTCGGTAGTTAACAGACCGAAAATGAATGGGATATCATACATCAGGTTTAGTTCGGTAACACCTTGTGTAACGCCTGAACAAACATAATCAAAATGTGGAGTATCGCCTCTGACAACACAGCCAAGAACGATCACTGCGTTTACATCTTTTGTTTCAGCCATGCGTTTTGCACCAAAAGTCAGTTCGAAACTACCCGGTACACGTTTCACATAGATATTTTCCGGTTTTACACCATGTTTTTCCAGAGTGTTGCAGGCACCTTCCAATAATTTCTCGGTGATGTGCTTATTCCACTCTGCGACTACAATACCGAACGTCATTTCTGAACCGTCAGGAACACTGTTGAAGTCGTAGTCTGATAAATTTTGATAAGCTGTAGCCATAACTTTTTATTTAAAATAAAAGGATGCCTTTTTTGATGGACATCCTTTTATATAGTTCATATCGTATGATAATATTATTTTGCAGCAGAAGCGCGAGCGATATATTTGTCAATATCGGCAGCTTCCATTGAGTTGAAATATTTTTCTTTGATCGTAGTGTATGCTTTAACTGCATCGCTGTATTGTTTCTGGTTTTCATAGGCAATACCTGCTTTTTTCAGATAAACCGGACTGATCACTTCGTTGTCTGCTTTCTTAGCCGCTTTTTCGAAATAGCTGATACCTTCTTTTACATTACCCATATTTACATAGCAGTCACCGATCAGGCCGATGATAGCTGGAGAAATCATATTGTCGTCTCCGCTGAATGATTTCAGTTTGTCAAGAGCTTTTTCGGTTTCTCCCATCTTGAAATAACAGATACCTGCATAAGCCTTTGCCAGGTTACCGGAAGCAGTACTTCCATATTGGTCGATGATACCTTCGAATCCGTCAAAGTCAGCGCCATTACCGTTTAAAGCCAGATTGAAAGAATCTTTAGCGAAATACTGTTCTCCTTTAAATATAGCAGCGGCTGCTTTCTTTTCCTGAGGAATCAAATAACCGTGTTTAATTCCTAAAACAGCTCCAACAACGAGTGCGATAGCTATAATTCCGTAAATGATCTTTTTTGAATTGTTTTCAATGAACTGCTCTGATCTTGAAACAATTTCTTCTACTTCTAACTCCGTGTTGGTGTTTTTTTCCTTAGTAGCCATAATGTGTTATAGTTATTTATTATTTTTATCTACTGATTTATGCCAATGGCAATTCAAAGCGCAAAAGTAGTTTTTTTTACTGATATAATCTATACTTAGAAGTATATTTTTTAATTTTGTACGATTAATAAGGTACAGATGATACTCAAAAAGCTTTCTATTCTCAATTATAAAAATATTCTTCAGGCGGAAGTTGCTTTCTCTCCGAAAATGAATTGTTTCTTTGGAAACAATGGGATGGGGAAGACGAACCTGCTGGATGTAATCCACTATCTTTCGTTTTGCAAGAGTCATATCAATACTCCTGATAGTCAGATTATAAATAATGATCAGGACATGTGCGTTATCCAGGGTGAATATGATTATGAAGGGAGAAGCGAGGATATATTCTGTGCTATCCGCCGCCGCCAGCGGAAACAGTTCAAACGGAATAAAAAGGAATATGATAAGTTGTCCGAACACATCGGACTCCTGCCTTTGGTTATGGTGTCGCCGGCCGACTCGGATCTGATCCGGGGAGGGAGTGACGAACGCCGCCGCTTTCTGGATCTGATAATTTCGCAACAGGACAAACAATATCTGCATGCCCTGATACAATATAACAAGGCTTTGCTCCAGCGGAATATTCTTTTGAAGAATCAAAGTATGGACACTTCTTTGTATGAAGTGCTGGAAATGCAATTGGATATGTATGGGCGGATGGTGTTCGAGAAACGCCAGCTACTGGTGGAAAGTTTTATTCCTATTTTTAACGAATACTATCAAACTATCTGCCGTTCTACCGAACAGGTCGGATTGGGGTATATATCCCAACTGGCAGACCGGAATCTGGCTGAGTCGCTGGCGGTCAACAGGGAGCGTGACCGTATTTTGGGATATACTTCCAACGGTGTTCATAAAGATGAACTGGAAATGACATTGAACGAACAATTAATCCGTAGGGTCGGTTCGCAAGGACAAAATAAAACTTATCTGATAGCACTGAAGTTGGCTCAGTTTGCTTTTCTGACCCGAAAAGGGCAGACAACTCCCATTTTGCTTCTGGATGATATATTTGATAAACTGGATGCGGCACGAGTGGCCGAGATCATCAAGCTGGTTAGTGGAGACAGTTTCGGGCAGATATTTATTACCGATACCAACCGGAAATACCTGGATGAAATCCTGCAGGCAATGAATCATGATTATGCTTTGTTCAGAGTGGAACAGGGTGAAGTTCAACCGATGGAGGATCAGCCATGAAGCGAAAGAATACACAAGCGATCGGTGAAGTCCTGAGAGATTTCTTTGAAGATAATACGGAACTTTATGAAAAGATTCTGGAAATTCGTGTGGAACGTGCCTGGAAAGAAGTGCTCGGACCGATGGTTATGCAATATACCCGTAATATATATGTACGCGATCATATATTATATGTATCGTTGACTTCTGCTGTCTTGAGAAGTGAGCTGACTTTATGCCGTGAACGGTTGGTGAAGAGTCTGAATGAGTATGCCGGGGCAACTGTTATACACGATATTATTATCCGTTGATAATCTCTTTTTCCGTAATGATCATATCCATTTTCTTATCGAAAGATTCGGTAGGGACTGTGTCTTGTAGCTGAAAATCGAAACATATACCGATTTTGGGTGCTTGCAATGTGGATAACAGTCTGTCGTAATATCCTTTACCGCGTCCCATGCGGTTCAGCTGCCGGTCGAAAGCTACACCCGGAACAATGATCAGGTCTATTTCCGATTCATCGACAGTTGTTTCCTGTTCAATGGGTTCCATAATGCCGAAGATGCCCGGCTTAAGGCTGTCAGTACCGTTATAGGGTAACAGGCGGAGATCATCGCCTACAATCAACGGCAGGAGAAGTCGTTTTTTTTCAAACCATTTTTCAAGAAAACCGGCCGTTTGGACTTCGCCGGGTATCGCGTTGTATAGAGCGATACAGGAAGCCTGCCGGAAGAGTTCAGTTTCTTCCAGCCGCTTCATTATTTCTTCGGAAAGATCAAGCAATGTAGTCTTCTTGTACGATTTCTTTAGCGAGGCTATGTATTTTCGGAGTTGTTGCTTGGATTCCTGCAATTCCTTTGTCTGCATCTTTTTTTTCTAATGTAGGGACAGATTTACCTTCGTTTATGATCTGGATAGCACGTAATAACGTAGGATCGTCTTTCAGGAAGATCGGATAGAATCCGGCTTCGTCGAAAAAGTTACGTACGATATATGCCTGCAACTGGCTTTCGATCAGCTTTCCTGATATATTGATCAGGTTCGGGCGTTTCTTGATCCCTTTGGTTGCAGCAAAGTTAGTGAAGTCATATAGCAATGGCTGCGATTGCAGGTACTTGTACAGATCCTGGTAAGTCGTGAACGAAGATAATTTTTCACGATTCTGGTCTGAATATTCAAGTGCATACAGATAAAGTGTGCCACTATTGACGATACTTGTGAAATACGTTGTAATTCCGCTTGTATCGCGTGGAATAAATATATCCGGCATGATACCGCCACCACCGTAGACCGTACGTCCCATCATGGTGTTATATTTTTCCGTATGCGTATTCTTGATACTGTCGGCTGAATCGAATTCACCATGGATGAATCGGTTGTATATATCCTGATCATAATCGGTTGAATTACCCATTTCATAATCTTTTTGGATACTTCTTCCGGAAGGAGTATAATAACGGGCGATTGTCAGGCGGATTTCAGAACCGTCGCTCAGTTTGATCGGTGACTGAACCAATCCTTTTCCATACGTACGGCGGCCGATGATCAATCCACGGTCGTTATCCTGGATCGCTCCGGAGAAAATCTCGCTGGCAGAAGCCGAGAACTCATCTGTCAGGACAACGATCGGAGCCTCTTTGCAAGTGCCGGTTCCGTTTGTATAGACATCGTTACGGGGGAAGGCCTTACCTTCCGTGTAAACGATCAGTCGTCCTTCCGGCATGAATTCGTTGACCATATTGATGGCGGCATCCATATAACCTCCCGTATTTCCACGCAGGTCGATAACGAAAGAACTGCATCCTGCTTCTTTCAGTTTGGCGATAGCTGTAATGAATTCGTTATAAGTTGTCCGGCCGAACTTGCTGACTTTGATATAACCAATGCCTTTACTAACCTCGTAGGAAACATCCACAGAGTTGACCGGGACATCACCGCGTGTAACATCGAAATAAAGCAGTTCCGGTTCACCTCCGCGTTTTACTCCCAGTTTAACGGTGCTGTTTTTGGCTCCGCGCAGCGTACGCATAATTTTTGCCTGGCTGGTGTTATTTCCTGAATAGATCGAGTCGTTGATTGTAATGATACGGTCGAATGGCAATAAACCAGCTTTTTCAGCTGGACCTCCGGAGATAACACTGATCACCAGGATCGTGTCTGTCTGCATATTGAATGATACACCGATACCGCTGAACGACCCTTCGAGGTCTTCATTCACTATCGTTGCGTCTTCGGCAGATATGTAAACGGAGTGCGGATCCAGTTCGCTGAATATTTTAGGTATGGTGCCTTCCACCAGCTTCGCCATATTAACGGTATCGACATATTGTTCGTCGATAATATCGAGTATGGCATTTATTTTATTCCCGCTGGAGAACATACGGCGCTTGCCATGTTGTGTAAGAGAAAGATAATTGTTCCCGATAAAAATTCCGAGAGCAATACTTGCTGCAATGATAACAGGTAACCAGATGGTCAACCTTCTGTTTTTGTCCATAAAAACGTATATTTATTCGTTTATATCAATATAATCTATACTAATACCGGCGCGTTGCAATAAATTGCATCCGTCTTCCATCCGGTACTTTTCTGAATATACAACACGCTTAATGCCCGATTGGATGATCAGCTTGGCACATTCGATGCAAGGGGCCGAAGTAACATAGATCGTCGCTCCTTTACTGCTGTTTGAAGATGCCGCCACTTTTGTTATTGCATTCGCTTCGGCATGTAACACATAGGGCTTGGTCACATTATTTTCATCTTCACAGACATTCTCAAAACCGGCAGGTGTCCCGTTGTATCCATCGGAAATGATCATTTGGTCCTTAACTATCAGTGCACCGACCTGACGTCGTTTGCAATATGAATTTTCAGCCCAAACGGCAGCCATCCGCAGATAACGTTTATCTAATTCATATTGTTTCTCTGTTTTTTCGCACATTGTTTACCTGATTTTGTACTTATTACTTTAGCTGGCAAAGGTAAATATAATTGATTTAACTATTGTATGTTTAGCTATTTTTTATATCAATTGCTATTTGCTTTCGGTTCAGCCTGTTTTATGCCGTTTCTTATGAGCAGGGCGTCGATAGTCGGCTCCTGTCCGCGGAAGCGTTTATACAGGATTGCCGGGTCTTCGGTTCCTCCTTTTGAAAGGACATTTTCACGGAACGAGCGAGCTGTTTCCCTGTTGAATATGCCTGTGGCTTTGAAGACAGAAAATGCATCAGCATCCAATACTTCCGCCCATTTGTATCCGTAATATCCGGCGGCATAGCCTCCGGAAAAGATATGTCCGAAGCTACTGCTCATGAGTGTGCCCGGAACTTCCGGCACGATAACGGTCCGTGCCCAAGCCTGTTTTTCGAAGGCGATGACATCTCCCTCAAACGGTTCGGTCTGTGTATGCCATGCCATATCGAGCATGCCGAAACTTAACTGGCGACAGCAGAAATAGCCGGTGTTAAAGTTGGATGCATCGACCAGCTTCCGGATCAGTTCCTGCGGGATTTTTTCGCCTGTTTCATAATGTACGGCGATCAGGTCGAGAAATTCTTTTTCCGTCAGCCAGTTTTCCATTAGTTGTGAAGGCAGTTCGACAAAGTCGCGATATACATTTGTACCGGACAGGCTGGCGTACTTTCCTTCGGCAAACATTCCGTGCAAGGCATGTCCGAATTCATGCAGAAGCGTATTTACTTCGTCGAAAGTCAGTAAAGAAGGTTTTGTCTCCGTTGGACGTGTGAAATTCATGACGATGATAATCTGTGGACGACTGTCGCTTCCGTCAGCTTCGTGATACTGCTCTTTGATACTGTTCATCCATGCTCCCGATTGTTTTCCGTCACGCGGATGAAAATCAGTATACAGGATGGAAAGGAATTTGCCATCGGCGTCATATACTTCATAAGCATCTACTTCCGGATGATAAACCGGTATTTCCTTGTTCTCTTTGAATGTGATGCCGTATAGCTGTGTGGCAAGTCCGAATACGCCGTTTTTGACATTGTTCAGTTCAAAGTAGGGACGTGTCATTTCATCGTTTACATCGAAACGGATGTCTTTCAGTTTTTCTGAATAATAACTCCAGTCCCAGGGCATGACGGTGATATTTTCTTTTTCCATCCCCATGGCAAAACCCTGTACTGCATTATATTCGTTGATGGCGACCGGCTTATAAGCATCGAGCAATTGATTCAGCAGGTTATAAACAGTAGCCGGATTTTTGGCCATCGTATGCTTAAGCGAATATTCTGCATAGGTGTTGTAACCCATCAATCTGGCTATCTCCAGGCGAATATTGATGATCTGGCGGATGATCTCTTTATTGTCATATTCGTCTCCCTTGTTCCCTACGCTCATATATTCCCGGTACATTGTTTCACGCAATTTGCGTGAATCGGCATATCGCATGAATGGGATATAACTCGGTGCAGTCAGGTTAAATAACCAGCCCTTTTTCCCTTTTTCTTTGGCACGGAGAGCTGCGGCTTCACAAATACTTTCGGGAAGGCCCGACAAATCTTTCTCATCGGTAAGAAGCAGTTCGTACCTGTTTTTGTCCTTCAATGCATTCTGGTCGAATCTCAGAGATAGTACACTCAGGTCTGTGCTTAATTTGCGGTATTTCTCTTTGTCTTCCGGATTCAGGTTGGCACCACGAACGGAGAACGATTCAAATGTTTCTTCCAGCAGCTTGGTATTTTCTGTAGAAAGGTTGAGCCTGTCTTTTTGTTCATACACATTCTTTACACGTGCAAATAGCTTTTCATTCAGAAAGATATTATTAGAACTTTCCGACAACTTGGGGGAGATTCTTTGTGAGATCTCCATCATTTCGTCGTCGGCTTCCGCATTCAATATATTGAAGAAGGCTGAACTGACTTTGTTCAGCAGTCTACCGCTACGTTCCAGAGCGATGATTGTATTTTCGAAGGTTGCCGGCTGTGTATCGTTGGCAATGGCCTGCACTTCACTATCGAGTCGCTTTATTCCCTCGTCGAAAGCCGGTTCGAAATGTTCGTTTTTTATCTCGTTGAAAGGAGGGGTTTCGAAAGGGGTGTTATAACTAAAGAAAAACGGATTATGAGTTGTTTGTGTCATATCTCTTATACATTATATATTATTATAGTCCATATATTGCCGGAAACAACCTGTTTATTTCCGGCACAAAGATGGAAAAAATAGCTGTGCTACTGAATAAATTCCCTCTATATTTCTTAATTATGTTGCCGATCCAATTGTTTGCCGATAGTTATAAGCATAATTGCCGATAATTATCGACAATTATACCGACAGATGTAAGCAAGCTTACCGATAGCTATCGACAAACAGTTGGATCGGCAACAAATCCTTATTGCATCGGCAATAAAGTCTGTCTGTATCGGTATTTGCCAGCAATTGGTATACTATTGTTTCCCGCTTGTGTTTTTATAACTTTCTGCAGAGGTTTTTTGTTTTCTTCTTACTGTGTGTATTTTTTCAAAAAGTATGCAGATCTGTTTTTGGGGGTAGTCTAAGATATTCATAAAGTAGCTTGTTTTGAGTTTTTAACAACTGTTCATGTGTTTGACAACACATGAACGGAAGTCTCTAATTTTCTAAGGAGTTATTTATCAAACGTTTTGGTGTTGTAAAAAAAATAGTTTCTAAATAAATATGAAAGCTGATTTGTTTTTTTTGTTTTTAAGTGATACATTTGGTCTGTATATCATATCATTTTCATTATATAAGCATAAACTTAAAACCAAATATAAAATTATGAGTTATCTTAAATTTGACAAGACTCTTATGACAAACCTGGAGGAGTCTCTACCAAGGGAGATTCTTCGTACGAATCGTTCGGGAGCCTATCACTGTACAACTATCGCGGATTGTAATACGCGAAAGTATCATGGATTACTTGTCATTCCGGTGCCAGAACTAGATGATGAAAACCATGTGTTGCTATCATCGTTGGATGAAACGGTTATACAGCATGGGGCTGAATTTAATTTAGGTCTCCATAAGTATCAGGGTGATAACTATAGTCCGAACGGGCATAAATACATCCGTGAATTTGAATGTGAGAAAGTACCGACAACAATCTACAGAGTAGGTGGAGTTGTTTTGAAAAAAGAAAAGCTTTTTGTTCATCATGAAAACCGGATTTTGATTCGGTATACATTGTTGGATGCGCATTCTGCTACAACCTTGCGTTTGCGTCCGTTTTTAGCTTTTCGTAGTGTACGTGAATATACCCATGAGAATTCACAGGCTAGTCGTGAGTATCAGGTTGTCACAAACGGTATTAAGACATGTATGTATCCGGGATATCCCGAATTGTACATGCAGTTAAATAAAAAGAATGAGTTCCATTTTCAACCGGACTGGTATCGTGGTATCGAATATCCGAAAGAACAGGAGAGAGGGTATGATTTCAATGAAGACCTTTATGTTCCCGGGTATTTTGAAGTAGATATCAAAAAAGGTGAAAGCATTGTTTTCTCCGGAGGTGTTTCCGAGACGGGTACACGTGCGTTGAAAAAGACGTTTGAAGAAGAAATGGAAGAGCGTACTCCGCGTGATACATTTAAACATTGTCTGATCAATGCTGCTCATCAATTTCTGAATAAGCAGGGCGACGAGTTTTATATTCTGGCCGGTTATCCCTGGTTTAAGTGTCGTGCTCGCGACATGTTTATATCATTGCCGGGACTGACGCTGGCTATCAACGAAAAGTCCAAATTTGAGCTTGTGATGGAAACAGCCCGTAAAGCTTTGTATGCTTTCATGAATAATGAACCGAGCCACCTACGGGTTTATGAAATGGATCATCCCGATATTTTACTTTGGGCTGTGTGGTGTATCCAGCAGTATGCTAAGATGGTGTCACGCGATGCATGTCGTGAGAAATATGGTGTATTGTTGGAGGATATCATGGCATTTATTTGCAGTAATAAACATCCTAATCTGTCTTTACTTGACAACGGTTTGTTGTATACTCGCGGAACAGAGAAGGCTGTTACATGGATGAACTCTACAGCTAATGGGCGACCGGTAATACCTCGGACTGGTTTTGTTGTAGAAATTAATACTTTGTGGTATAATGCCCTATGTTTTGTAGGCGAATTGCTGGGTGAGGCAGGAAATGAACAATTAAGTACTGAATTATCTGTTTTGGCTGAAAGAAGCGGTAAGTCGTTTCTCGAAACATTTTTGAACGAGTACGGTTATTTGTTAGATTATGTAGATGGAAATATGATGGACTGGAGTGTCCGTCCTAATATGATATTTGCCGTAGCTTTGGATTATTCTCCTTTGAATGCCAGCCAGAAAAAAGGAGTACTTGATATTGTAACGAAAGAATTACTTACGCCAAAAGGTCTTCGTTCGTTGAGCCCGAAGAGCGGAGGTTATAATCCGAATTATGTAGGGCCTCAGATTCAGCGCGATTATGCCTATCATCAAGGTACTGCATGGCCATGGTTGGCAGGTTTTTATTTCGAAGCTTATCTTCGTATTTATAAAATGAGTGCCTTGGGTTTTATTGAACGCTATTTGATCGGTTATGAAGATGAGATGTCTTCTCACTGTATCGGATCTATTTCTGAACTGTTTGATGGAAATCCTCCTTTCAAAGGACGCGGTGCTGTTTCTTTTGCTATGAATGTGGCAGAAATATTGCGAGTGTTATATTTATTGAGTAAATACAATTATTAATAGGAGGAGCCAATATGAAAGTATTAATGTTTGGATGGGAATTTCCTCCCAAAATATATGGTGGTCTTGCTGTAGCATCCTATGGGATTACAAAAGGATTGAGTTTGCAGGGAGATGTAGAAACGACTTTCTGTCTTCCGAAGCCAACCGGGGAAGAAGAAGGTTTTTTGAATATCATCGGTATGAACCAGGTGCCGATTGTGTGGCGTGATGTCGATTATAACTATGTCAAGTCGCGGTTGCCTCATTATATGACGCCGGAGCAGTATTATGCTTTTCGCGATCATATTTATGCCGACTTTTCTCATATGCATGTCAATGATTTGGGATGTATGGAATTTGCCGGGGGATATCCGGGTAATCTTCATGATGAGATCAATAATTTTTCTATTATAGCCGGAGTTATAGCTCGGCAACAGCAGTTCGATATAATTCATGCGCATGACTGGCTGACTTATCCGGCAGGTGTGCATGCGAAGCTGGTAAGTGGAAAACCATTATGTATCCATGTTCATGCGACTGATTTTGACCGTTCGCGTGGAAAGGTGAATCCAACCGTGTATGCGATGGAGAAGAACGGTATGGATCATGCAGATTGTATCATGTGTGTATCGGAACTGACTCGTCAGACGGTTATCCGTGAATATCATCAGGATCCCCGTAAATGTTTTGCTATGCACAATGCCGTTTATCCGCTTTCGCAGGAGTTGCTGGATATACCTCGTCCGGAGCATCCGAAAGAAAAAGTGGTTACGTTCCTTGGACGTATCACGATGCAGAAAGGACCGGAATATTTTGTAGAAGCGGCAGCTTTGGTATTGAAACGCTCACGCAATATCCGTTTCGTAATGGCGGGTTCGGGTGATATGTTGAATGCCATGATCAATTTGGCCGCTGAGCGCGGTATTGCCGATCGTTTCCATTTTCCGGGTTTTCAACGTGGCCGCCAGGTGTATGAAGCATATAAAAACAGTGATGTGTTCGTGATGCCTTCCGTTTCCGAGCCATTCGGTATTGCTCCGTTGGAAGCGATGCAGTGCGGAACACCTTCTATTATCTCAAAGCAGTCCGGATGCGGTGAAATTCTTGATAAAGTGATTAAAACAGATTATTGGGATATCAATGCAATGGCCGACGCTATTTATTCTCTTTGTACGAATGAATCTCTTTTCAAATACCTTCAGGAAGAAGGAAAGAAGGAGGTCGATGGCATTACGTGGGAAAAAGTCGGTTTGCGAATCCGAGCACTTTATGAGGAAGTTTTAAAGAATTACGGTAAATAATAAAACAATAACTAGATATGAAAACAATCTGTCTTTATTTTGAAATACATCAAATCATTCATCTGAAACGTTATCGCTGCTTTGATATAGGTACCGATCATTACTACTATGATGATTATGAAAATGAACGCAGTATCAGTGATATTGCAGCACGTTCGTATATTCCTGCTCTGACAACATTGCTTGAAATGGCAAAAGAGAATGGTGGGGCATTTAAAGTTGCATTTTCAATCTCTGGTGTGGCCATGGAGCAATTGGAGGTATATGCCCCCAGAGTGATCGAACTGTTGCATCAGTTGAATGATACCGGTTGCTGTGAGTTCTTGTGTGAACCTTATTCGCACGGTTTGTCTTCATTGGCTAATGAAGAGTGTTTCCGGGAAGAGGTAGACCGTATGAAGAAAAAGATCAAACAGGTATTCGGACAAACTCCGAAAGTGTTCCGTAATTCAAGCTTGATCTATTCGAATGAAATCGGTGCTTTGGTTGCCAGCATGGGATTTAAAGGTATGTTGACGGAAGGTGCTAAGCATGTTTTAGGTTGGAAGAGCGCTCATTATTTATATCATTGTGCATATAACCCGAATCTGAAGTTGTTGCTTCGTGATTTCAAATTGTCGGATGATATTAGTTTGCGTTTTTCTAATTCAAGTTGGAGTGAGTATCCATTGTTTGCTGATAAGTATATGGATTGGATTGCTGCATTTCCTGAAGAAGAGCAGGTTATCAATATATTTATGGAACTTGGGGCTTTGGGAATTGCCCAACCGTTATCTTCTAATATCTTGAGTTTTATCAAAGCATTGCCTGCTTGTGCAAAAGAAAGAGGTATTACGTTCTCTACACCGACAGATATTGTGACTAAATTGAAATCAGTGGATCAGGTTGATGTCCCTTATCCGATGTCGTGGATAGATGAAGAAAGAGATATCAGTTGTTGGTTGGGTAATGTGATGCAGCGTGAAGCATTCAATAAGCTTTATAGTGTGGCAGAACGTGTTCATTTGTGTGATGACCGTCGTATCAAGCAAGACTGGGATTATTTGCAGGCAAGTAATAATTTCCGTTTCATGACTACAAAGAATACGGGGATATGGTTGAATCGTGGTATCTATGATTCTCCTTATGATGCATTTACAAACTATATGAATATCCTGGGAGATTTTATTAGTCGTGTGAATGCTTTGTACCCAATTGATGTGGATAATGAAGAATTAAATTCATTATTGACTACAATTAAGAATCAGGGTATTGAGATTGAGACACTTCAGAAAGAAGTCGATAAGTTGAAAAAGAAAGCAGCAAAGAAGAAATAATATAATAGCCTTTCATAAAAAAAAGCGGATAATTTTTTTTGATTATCCGCTTTTTTATGAATTTAAAATTATTACTTATATTCCGTTGTTGTTATGACAATTTTTGTCGCTTCTTTTGTTTTGAGCAACTTGACTCCGGAAGGAAGTAAATAATTATTTATTGCCGTAGTGTATGTTTGGGATTGTCCGTAGTAGCTGTTTGATTGACCTGTAAGACGTTCAACCGGAACCAAAAGCAATACCATATCCTTGTCAGGATTATTCTTTATATGTTCCTGCATCAGATTGGAGATATTATCATACGAATAAGATCGACTACTAGTACTGTAACTAGCAAGGAATGATGTTTTTTTATCTTCTATCTTATTATTCACAAAGAAAGTAGCCAAAGAATCTTTAGGCAGCAACAGTAAATTTGAAGGAGCGGAAAGAGCCCATTGCCAATTTTCCTGCGGCAGTGCTTTTATTGTCAGAGGTATATTGTTGATAACACGGTCTCCGATTCTTTCAACTATATCCTGGGCAGGAATTGTTAATTGTGTATATACACCTGCCGGTGTTTTCAGATAAGCAATTGAATCATTTTCCTTTAACAACGAAGTCAAATCTGTATTTTGGAAACGGTTCAATTGCAATACTTCTTTGGTTACATTGAACGTTTCACTGGAATATGCAGTGGAATCCTGACCTTGGCTACCTTTCAAATTGTACTTATAGTAGATCGAGAAAGTCGAATAGGTAATTTGCAGAATATTACCGCTACCATATGTATTTGTTATATACAATCCGGGGAAGAATTTATTAAAGTTCTCCTGGCTGCTGAAAGTACTTGGATTTTTGATTGATTCATCATAGAACTTCTGACCGAACTCCTTAGGCATCCGGATTGTAACGGTCGGAATAAAAGTACGATCACCATTAGAATCAGTGGCATTACGAATGCTGTCAGGCACAGAATTATCATATGCAGTATATGTTTGCATGCCCAATGAATTCTGCATGTCACAATACTCCAACGGATCGAAGTTCGTATAAAAATCTCTTTCCAGTTCTTTGTCTACCAAATATATCTGGGCACGCATAGGTGCTAAAGAATCACCTACCCAGGCACCGTTCTGATACATGATTTTAAAATCGATAGAGTCAATCTGTCCATTAATAGGTTCATGCTTAAACTTGAAGTCATCCGGACAGTAAAACTGGCAGATGTAATCAGATTTTACGTTACCATACAACGGATCATAGAACTCCCCGAGAAGTCCATTAGTAGTTC
The DNA here is from genome assembly GCF_023656795.1 of Parabacteroides caeci. NCBI lineage: Bacteria > Pseudomonadati > Bacteroidota > Bacteroidia > Bacteroidales > Tannerellaceae > Parabacteroides > Parabacteroides caeci. The sequence continues at coordinate 75,685 of NZ_JAMOKT010000020.1, read as the reverse complement.
TTGCATATACCGAATCCATCAGCAAAGTTGTCGCTTGCATCTGGAAAGTATCTACATATACGGGCATTTTGTCTCCGTCAGGCTGAATTGTCGAGCCAACCAGATTCAAATCATCACTACACCCACTCAGGATTGTTACTCCTAAGCCCAGGCCAATTAATAAAGGCTTGATCTTCATCATTTTCTCTCACTTATTTAGAATCTAATACGACATCGTAAAATTCGTTGAATGCATCCATATAAGTTTCCGGCGACTGATAAGGAAGGAACGGAGTATCTTTCTTGGTTGCAATATAGTCCAGTACATCCTGGTTGATCGTTTCACTACCTTGTATCACACCGTCAGCCATATCGATAGCCAGTTTCGTCAAGCCGACAAAGCTGGTATCAGCCTTAATACCTTTCAGGTCGCTGTCTTTGGCTCCGTCTGTTTTCAGCTTCTGAGCCAGTTCTTTTCTTAACGGTGTTTTAAAATCATCATTATAAATAGAATAGACTATTTTTGCATTTTTAAGACATGGATCGTCTGCATACATTCTTTTTATGTATAATGCAGTCAGTGCAGATATCCATCCGTGGCAGTGGATCACATCTGGTATCCAGCGAAGTTTCTTCACTGTTTCCAGTACTCCACGTACATAGAAGATAGAACGGTCGTCGTTATCTTCGTATTCGTTTCCCTCTTCATCGCTGACAGTATGTTTACGCTGGAAGAAGTCTTCATTATCAATGAAGTACACCTGCATGCGTGCGGCCTGAATGGATGCTACCTTAATGATTAGCGGATGATCCGTATCATCAATGATAAGGTTCATACCTGACAGGCGGATCACTTCGTGCAACTGATTGCGTCGCTCGTTGATATTTCCGAATTTAGGCATGAAAGTTCTGATTTCGCGACCACGCTCCTGAATGCCTTGCGGCAGATTCCTGCATATTGTTGCAATCTCAGATTCGGGAAGGTAGGGTGTTATTTCTTGAGCTATAAACAAGATTTTTTTTGCATCCATTCTGTAAACTAGTTTTATAAAGACGGCACAAAGATAATAAATTTCTTTCATTTACCGTAATTATTTATTTGCTTTGCACCGTCAATAAGCATCTAAAAAGATGAAAATAGTAAACAGCATTCAAGAATTGAAGCGTTATCTTGCCGAAGAAAGGCAGCATAACAAGCAAATAGGCTTTGTTCCCACCATGGGAGCATTACACAACGGACACCTGAGCCTGGTTAAGCGTTGCGTGGAAGAAAACGATGTGTGCGTTGTCAGCGTTTTCGTAAATCCGACCCAGTTTAACGACAAAAATGATTTGGCGACTTATCCTCGCACGTTGGATAAGGACTGTGCATTATTGGAACCGGCCGGTTGTGATTATGTTTTTGCTCCGACAGAGGCGGAGATGTATCCTGAACCGGATACCCGCACATTTGATTTCGGAACAGTATCGGCCGTGATGGAAGGGGCGCGCCGTCCGGGACATTTTAACGGGGTGGCCCAGATTGTCAGCAAGCTGTTTTATGCCGTAGAGCCGGATAATGCTTACTTCGGAGAAAAAGACTTCCAGCAGATCGCTGTCATCCGTGCCATGGTAAAACAGTTGAATATCCCTGTAAAGATTAACGCCTGCCCGATTTTGCGTGAGGACGACGGGTTGGCTTTAAGCAGTCGTAACGTTCGTTTAACACCGGAACAACGTCAAAAAGCACCGTTAATAGCACGTACGTTAAAAGAAAGTACTAACTTTGCAGCCGGAAAAAGCATACAGGAGGTTATTGATTATGTTGTGAATACGATTAATGCCGACCCTGTTATGCGGGTGGAATATTATGAAATCGTAGACGGAAACACCATGGAGTCGATCAAAAACTGGTCGGATACCGATTATGCAGTCGGCTGTATCACGGTCTATTGCGGTGAAGTTCGCCTGATTGATAATATAAAGTATAAGTAGCTGATAAATAAGGTGATTACCTTTTCGAAAAAAAGTCAGGACTTTTGAGTTTAAAAGTCCCTTATTTTGAAAACAAAAGTCCCTTATTTTAAATGCAAAAGACCCTACTTTCGTTTGAGGGACATTTAATGGTAATCAAATTATACAGAAAACGATGTTTATAGAGGTAGTTAAATCAAAGATTCACCGGGTGACGGTAACGGAAGCTAATCTGAATTATATCGGTAGTATCACTATCGATGAAGATTTGCTGGATGCCGCCAACCTGATTGCCAATGAGAAGGTGGCTATTGTGAACAACAATAACGGTGAACGTTTTGAAACGTATATCATTAAAGGCGAACGCGGTTCAGGCGTGATTTGTCTGAACGGTGCAGCAGCCCGCAAGGCACAGCCTGGCGATATCATCATTATCATGTCGTATGCCATGATGGATTTTGAAGAAGCCAAAACATTTAAACCGGCTGTTGTGTTTCCCGATACAGCAACAAATAGACTGATATAGAGCATCGGTAGCAGCATTTAGAATGTTTTTAAACAACAATAAAGAAGCTCGCCGGTTGCCGGCGGGCTTTTTTTATGGTCTTGTGTTTCCCCATTTAGAAAATAATAAGAGTAGAATATGTATACGAACAAACAAATCTGGAATGTAAGTTATCCTATTTTTCTGAGTTTGTTGGCGCAGAACATTATTAATGTGACCGACACGGCTTTCCTGGGAAGGGTAGGGGAAGTTGAATTGGGAGCCTCCGCGATGGGTGGGCTCTATTATATTTGTGTGTTTACGATTGCTTTCGGATTCAGTACGGGGTCTCAGATTGTGATGGCCCGCAGAAACGGTGAACGGCGGTACAGTGATGTAGGACCGGTCATGATACAGGGAGTGTTTTTTCTGTTGGCACTGGCGGCTGTGATGTTTACTTTCTCCCGTCTCTTTGCTAAAGATATTATGCGGTTCATGATTTCTTCCGATACGATTTTGGGAGCAACGGAAGAGTTCCTCGACTGGCGTGTGTTCGGATTCTTTTTCTCTTTCGTTAATGTGATGTTCCGGGCGCTGTTTATCGGTATAACCCGGACAAAGGTATTGACCTTGAACGCTGTTGTGATGGCATTGACGAATGTGCTGCTCGACTACCTGTTGATATTCGGGAAAGGTGGTTTTCCTGAAATGGGTATCAAAGGGGCGGCTATTGCCTCGGTGATAGCAGAGGGGGTGTCGATTGTTTTCTTTCTGGTTTATACCCGCCTGACGGTGGATATAAAGAAATATGCATTGAATCAATTCCGGTCGTTCGATATCAGGTTGCTGAAACGGGTGTTAAGTATTTCTATATTTACCATGTTACAGTATTTTATATCGTTGAGTACTTATTTTATGCTTTTTGTAGCTGTGGAGCATCTGGGGCAACGGGAGTTGGCGATTGCCAATATTGTGCGCAGTGTGTATATCGTTCTGTTGATTCCGGTTAATTCTTTATCCACGGCAACCAACTCTTTTGTCAGTAATAGCATTGGTGCGGGGCATACCGACCAGGTTATCCCGATTATCCGGCGGCTTTCTTATATCTCATTGGGTATTGTGGCTGTATGTGTTTTTATCACCTGTCTTTTCCCATCGGCTATCTTGTCGGTTTATACGAATGACGCCTCTTTGATACATGCTTCGATACCTTCGCTTTATGTGATTGCCGGAGCCTTGCTGATAGCGGCTGTCGCTAATATCGTATTTAATGGTGTGACAGGTACGGGAAATACCCGTTCTGCCTTTGCGATGGAGTTGGTGACACTTGTCTTTTATACATTGTTTATCTATGTGGCGGGGATGCGTTTACATCTTCCGGTTGCTATTTGTTTTCTGACCGAAGTTGTTTATTACACCGGACTGCTGCTGGCAAGTGTAATTTATTTGAAAAAAGCAGCTTGGCAGAATAAAAAGATTTAGAGGTTTACATCCTTTTTCTTACCTTTGCACCCTATTACGTTAGAAATTAGAAAGAAAAAAATAAATACACATACGAATATGTTTGAAAATTTAAGCGAAAGGTTAGACAGATCGTTTAAACTGCTGAAAGGTGAAGGCAAGATCACCGAGATTAATGTGGCTGAAACACTGAAAGATGTGCGCAAAGCTCTTCTTGATGCCGACGTAAACTATAAAGTAGCCAAGTCTTTTACCGATACGGTAAAAGAAAAAGCGTTAGGACAAAACGTACTTACTTCCGTTAAGCCCAGCCAGTTGATGGTTAAGATCGTTCATGATGAACTTGCCAGCCTGATGGGAGGAACGGCTATCGATATTAACCTGAGTGGAAATCCGGCTATTATCCTGATGTCGGGTTTGCAGGGTTCCGGTAAGACCACTTTCTCCGGAAAGCTGGCCAATATGTTGAAAACCAAAAGAAACAAGAAGCCGTTGCTGGCTGCCTGCGACGTTTACCGTCCGGCGGCTATCGAACAGTTGCGTGTTGTCGGTGAGCAGGTCGGTGTTCCTGTTTATATGGAACTGGAAAACAAGAATCCGGTAGAGATTGCGATGAACGCTATCCGCGAAGCCCGTGCCAAGGGTAACGACGTAGTGATTGTCGATACGGCCGGTCGTCTGGCGATCGACGAGCAGATGATGAAAGAGATTGCCGCTATCAAAAGTGCTATCCAACCGGACGAAACATTGTTCGTTGTCGACTCCATGACCGGACAGGACGCGGTGAACACTGCCAAAGAATTTAACGAACGTCTTGACTTCGATGGTGTAGTTCTGACTAAGTTGGATGGTGATACCCGTGGTGGTGCCGCCCTTTCTATCCGTACGGTAGTCGATAAACCGATTAAGTTTGTCGGAACCGGTGAGAAGATGGATGCATTGGATACTTTCCACCCGGAACGTATGGCCGACCGTATCCTCGGTATGGGTGATATCGTTTCTTTGGTAGAACGTGCCCAGGAACAATACGATGAAGAAGAAGCAAAACGTTTGCAGAAGAAGATTGCTAAGAACCAGTTCGACTTCAACGACTTCATCTCCCAAATCCAGCAGATTAAGAAGATGGGTAACCTGAAAGAACTTGCTTCTATGATTCCGGGAGTTGGTAAAGCCTTGAAAGATATCGATATTGACGATAATGCCTTCAAGAGTATCGAAGCGATTATCTATTCCATGACGCCGGACGAACGTGTCAATCCGGCTATCCTGAACGGTTCACGCCGTCAGCGTATCGCCAAAGGTAGCGGAACGACTATCCAGGAGGTAAACAAACTAATCAAGCAGTTTGATGAAACCCGTAAGATGATGCGCATGCTTACCGCTGCCAAACCGGGAAGTAAGAAATTCCCATCGTTTAGAAGATAAAAACTAAAGAGATATATTATGGAAGACAATCATTATCAATTACTGGACGGAAAAGCCGTCTCTGCTCAGATGAAGAAAGAGATGGCGGAAGAAGTCGCCCAGATCAAAGCCGCAGGAGGTAAGATTCCCCACTTGGCAGCTATTCTGGTAGGTCATGACGGAGGAAGTGAAACCTACGTGGCCAGTAAAGTGAAAACTTGCGAAGAAATCGGTTTCAAATCGACGCTGATTCGCTATGAGGACGATGTAACCGAAGAAGAGTTGCTTCGCCGGGTAGACGAACTGAACAACGATCCGGATGTAGACGGTTTTATTGTGCAGCTTCCGCTTCCGAAACATATTTCAGAGCAAAAGATTATTGAGGCGATCGATTACCGTAAAGATGTTGACGGATTCCATCCGATCAACGTGGGACGTATGTCGATCGGTCTTCCTTGTTTTGTTTCTGCCACTCCGGCCGGTATCCTGGAATTGCTGAAACGTTATGAAATCGAAACGAGTGGTAAACATTGTGTGGTTTTGGGACGCAGCAATATCGTTGGCAAACCGATGGCAATGCTGATGATGCAGAAAAATTATCCGGGAAACTGTACGGTAACTGTTTGTCACAGCCGTTCAAAGAACCTGAAAGAAATGTGCCTGAACGCTGACATCATCATCGTTGCTTTGGGCGTTCCCGAATTCCTGAAAGCCGATATGGTGAAAGACGGTGCCGTGATTGTTGATGTTGGCACTACCCGTATGCCGAGTAGTGTTACTAAGAGCGGTTATAAGCTGACCGGCGATGTAAAATTCGACGAAGTTGCCCCTAAATGTTCTTATATTACGCCGGTTCCGGGAGGTGTTGGTCCTATGACAATTATTTCTTTGATGCGTAACACGCTGTTAGCCGGGAAGAAAGCGATTTACAAGTAAAATATTTGTATAATTTTCTTTGAAAACGCTTGCGGAATCAGAAAAAACATCTATCTTTGCACCGTCTTAAAGAGAAATACTCAACAAGACTGAAATGGTGAGCGTAGCTCAGTTGGTTAGAGCATCGGATTGTGGTTCCGAGGGTCGTGGGTTCGAGTCCCATCGTTCACCCCAAGATAGAAAAAAAAGCCATCCTGTTACAGGGTGGCTTTTTTTATGTCCATTTAGTAAAAAACTTACCCAGTATCCTATTATTACCGGATCATACCGAACTTTTTCCAAAATATGAATAACATTTGTTGTAATATTCATGTGTCAATATTGTAGGCATAAATGTCAGATTTGTGAATTGTTAGCAGTAAAGGAGTCCTATTTTTGTTGTGTAATATTCAAATTAATTAAATTTTTAAATTATGAGAAGCACAATTGTAAAATGGATTTTAAATTTGTTTGTGGGAATTACCTTGATAACCAGTTCTGTTGAGGCACAAATAATTATTCTGACAAGTGATCAACAACTAAACGATTTAACAGATCCTGATAAAAAAATAGATAATTCGTTGGGGTATGATTCTCGTTTGGAAAGTCTTCGTGATGTTTGTAAACGAGGAAAGAGTTATGGATCGAAAGAACTGATTATTGCGTTTGATGAATTTTTCCGTCAATATCGTACAGATAAAAATACGGAACGAAATTTGACTCCTGATATGGATGAATATGTTGATAAAATAAAAGTTGTCAGCGATTTTGTCTCAAAACAGGATATGGGACTTTGTTTGAGCCTGCTTAGTCCGCTTGAATTGGGTTTGGCATATAAAAATCAAACGGGTAACAGCGGTCGTTGGCTTGCTTATAAAGTCGGATTGAGGAATCCCCGTACAGGACAATTCAGCTTGCAGATGTGGCAGCAGTTGTTTTGGACGAATAATAAGGGACAAACTCCGGTAAAACTTAAAGGTGTAAAGGCTTATGCTTTTAAAGAAAAGGTGGTATCTACATCTATGCGATCTGTAAATCCGGATGATATTGTTTTATTGGAAAATGTGAAATATGAGGAGATTGATTCTATCAATGGATCTGATCAGGGAACAATTCCGATGAAGCGCTTACGTATCTATGGTGATGGAATCCAATGTGCAGGTTTTGATCGGGTTATGGTTATGTTAGAATATGAAACTCAGGAAATGGATTACTTTGATCCGGAAGCTCCGGCTTTCTTGAGTAACTTGTTAAAGAAGTACCATGATAAAAAAGTAAATCTGACTTCCCTGTATTCTGATGAAATGCATATTCAACAAGATTGGTTTTATTTTGGACATCACGAAGAAGGTCAGTTTGCAGAACGTTATCTGACTAAAAATATGGCATGTCGCTATGAAGAGAAGTATAACCAGAAATTTGATGATCGCTACATGCTCTATTTTGCGTACGGAGCTCCGATGTTCCGTCCTACAACTGATGCTGTTGTCAATATTCAATATGTTTTGGGAGAAACACCGGATGCAATACATCGTACATTTTTATTACGTGACCGTTATTATCGAATGTTGAATGATGATGTAGTCAACTTATTCAAAAATGCGAAAGATTATGGTGAAAAGCTGTTTGGGCATGAATTGAGTACGTCGGCGCATGCATCATGGGCACAGAGTCCTACGATAGACTATTGGAATTGTGAGAAACTATATGGCAATCGTTATAAATATGAATATACATCCAATTTTATCTGGGGTAATACGGTACATCAGGCGTCTGCTGCTTGTTATGATTATTTTAAATGGAGTGAATATCTGCAACCGACCGGTAATGATTTTGCTGAAGGTGGTTGGAGTGACCGTAATTATTACGGGGTGGCAATGGCTGCATCCATAGGTGTTATCAATAAATATCCGAATGCCTATGCAGCAGCTTGGGGAATGCCGGATAAAGCTCTGGAACGTAAAATGGCTATAAATTATGCGTATGGTGCCAGTCCGAGTGAGCCAATCCGCTTAATGACAGGAAATGTGCACCGCGATACTGAAGTGTTGATTCTTTATCCGATGAATTTGGTTGCTGTGGAACCGCGTTTTGGAAGTTGGATGACGCAATATGGATATGCAAATTATCTGACAACTGATAAATTGCTTGAAATGGGAACTGTACAATCGGATGGACATATCCAGGTCGCAGAAAAAAAGTACGGAACATTGGTTGTTATGTTTGAGCCGTTACCGGAAAAAGGATTACTGGATATGATGGAACGTTTTGTTAAAGCTGGTGGAAAGGTTGTCTGGTTCAGTACTCCGCCTCTGATCGATAAAAGTGGGGAAAATTGTACTAGGCAGTGGCAGAAACTGTTTGGAGCTCAGTATAACCATGATTGTTATATGGGGGAAATTGCATCCGGGAAAATGATTGATTTTTCCGGGAGTTTGTCTGATGTTCCGGATCAGTCAATCCTGACAGATTTTATTGTGGACCGGATTTATCCGGTAACTCCCGTTTCTAATGCGGAGATTATAGCTTATTCAGACAAGAAAGTGGTTGGGACAATGCTTAAATATCCTGATGGAGGAATTGCTTGTTATTGTGGTTTCCGTCCACGTGATGACCAATCGGCAAGCCTGGGGTATGAAACCCGTACTTTGTTTGAAATACTAAATGCTTGTAATGCTTATCCTTCTACCGGAAAGTTTGTGGTAAATGATAATCCGTCGTATCTTTCAAGGACTGGTGAATATTTTGTTTCTTCTTTCCCGAATTCAACAACCATGGTAGTAGCACATTATCGTACACATGCTGAAAGTTGGTTTGGAGGTTTCTCAAGAAATCAGGAAGATGATGAAAAAGTATTGCTTGAAAATCCTCTTCCATCAGATCGGATAGAATTGAAACAGGCAAAAATTAACGGGCATGAGGTATCATATGTAGGACGTTTATCTTTAGGCTTTCGTTTAGACGGTCAACAGCTGATTGCATTTTCAGGACAGCAGTGTAATGAAATTACTCTTGACGGAACTCATTATAAATTTGCAGATACCCCCGTGGATTTAACATTTTCGCCTGTAGATAATGATATGTCCCGCTATCAGATGTATGTTGCCGGTGAGGGTAAAATAAGCATACCTCTTCCTGCACATGTGAAAAAAGCTGAAGTCCGTTTTAATGGTAAAAAAATTAATTGTTCGGTGGCTGACCATCGTCTTACCCTGATGATTTTACCAGTTTATGCAGGAAAAAGGTTGGATCTTAGTTTGAAATGAGAAGGATAATTAGTAAAAAATATTTTATGAAACATTATTTCGTATTGGGAATGATCTTTTTATTGTTACTGTTTACAAGAATAGGACAAGCACAGGAAAGATTGGATTTATCGGCACAGATACCCATAGTAGCCTGGTATGGCATAAGGGCAAATGAAGCGACCGTTGAGCGTTTCAAGGAACTGAAAGAGGCAGGATTTACTATAAACTTTAGTGAGTATTCAAGTTTGGAAGAAGTGGAAAAAGCGCTTGACGCCGCACATAAAGTAGGTGTGCAGCTAATAATAGCTTGTCCTGAGTTACGTAAAGAACCAGAAAAAACTGTTCGGAAATTTATGGAACATCCGGCGGTTGCAGGTTATTTTTTACGGGATGAGCCTGTTGTTGCAGATTTTGCAGCGCTAGGTGATTGGGCTAAAAGAATACAAGCTGTAGATAATCGCAAATTTTGCTATCTGAACTTATTTCCGACAGGAGGTGAGGAGCATTTGAGGTTTTTGGGTGTTCAGAATTATCGTGATTATATTACCCGTTTTAATAAAGAGGTTCCTCTACCATTTCTTTCTTTCGACCATTATCCGGTTCTTGGAGATAATGTTTTGAAAGCTGAATGGTATGAAAATCTGGAAGATTTCTCAGATGAAGCAAGAAAAATCGGTAAGGATTTCTGGGCGTTTGCTCTTGCTACCAAACATGGACCATATCCTGTTCCGACACGCGCTTCTTTACGGTTACAACTATATAGTAATCTGGTTTATGGAGCCCAAGGGTTACAGTATTTTACTTATTGGACACCGGCTGGTGATTCTTTTTATGATTATCAACACGGACCGATTGGTTTGGATGGTAAGCGAACGGATGTTTATGATTTGGTGAAAGATATGAATGCCGAGATCAGATCAATTGCCGGAATCTTTTTGGGGGCAAAAGTTTTGTCGGTCAGACATACAGGAAGTGTTATACCGAGAGGTACGACACGTTTGACTACTCTTCCTGAAAAGGTGAAGGTTTTGGATACACATGGATATGGAGCCATTATTTCATTGCTGGAAAATGGAGGTAAGAAATATCTTGCTATTGTAAACAGAAGTCTGATGGATACAATGGAGCTTACCTTTTATGCAGATCCCTCCGTGAAACGTGTATTAAAAGACGGAAGTCTTGTTTCTGCTGAATCGTATACAGCTACTTTATTAATCTCTCCCGGAGATATATTGATTTATTTGTTGGAAAAATAGAAATTGGGAATGCATTTGAAATAAGAAATATTTATATCAGATGTATTTGTCAAAAATGAAACTTGAAAAATCATTTTTTTAATATTTAATAAAAAAAGAATTTGTTCCTTTGATATTAGTAAAAATATATACCGTGTAGAACAGATGAAACAGATTAATGAAACCGAAAAAACGCAGGTTATAACCTGTATAATTGACAAATCTTTTTGTCAATTATATTATTCTATAATAAAATCTTGTATTTGGTTAGTGCTTTTGAAAAGTGCTATTTTGACTATCCTTTGTAAATCATCCATCCCTATATATAAAGAAACAGGATAAAAATAAGCTTCTTTATCCTGAAAAATCCTATTTGTTTTTTGTTAAATCGTCATTTGAACGGAGTAAAAACATGGTTTTTGCTCCGTAGTGAAATCTTTATGTCTTTGCCGAAGTATTCTTTGGCTAGAATTCGGTTAATTATGATAATAATACAAACTTTTATTGCGATATGTAAACGAAAATTGTTGAATCTTTTACCCTTTCATAAGAATTTTAGGGTAAAAATTGAAGTAAAGATGTTGAACTGTTTCTGAAATGAGTATTCTTGATTTTGTCAAAAATGAGAACTTGTGAATCTCTCAAATGCACGTGAATAATTGTGTATATACTTTGTTATTAAGCTTGCTTACTATAATGTACAATAAGCTAATCTTTTATGAAAAATGTCAGATTAACAAAATTAGGAGGCAAATCAGCTTTGCTGATCACCTCATTGTTGTTAACCCCTTTCTATGGGTATTCGGAAAAATCTAATGTTATACCGGAAAAAAACGAAAAGGCAGGAGTTCAACAACAAACTTCGCTATTAACAGGTATTGTCTTGGATAAAGACGGTTTCCCGTTGATTGGTGTAAATATTATGGAAAGTGTTACAAACGGAACTGTTACCGATGCAGATGGTAAATTTTCCATTAAAGTCACTCCACAGTCTGTGTTGCGTGTATCCTATATTGGATATGTGACACAAACAATAAAGGCAGGGAGCCAGAAATCTGTATCTATTACATTGCTTGAAGATACAGAAACACTGGAAGAAGTAGTAGTGGTTGGATACGGTTCCCAAAAGAAAGTGTCTGTAACCGGAGCAGTCGCTGCAATACAGACGAAAGAACTGAAACAAAGTTCTGCTGCGAATTTGTCAACCGCTTTGGCTGGACGTCTACCGGGATTAACCGCTTTGCAGACATCCGGACAACCGGGTGGAGATGATGTTACATTTTATTTACGTGGGGCCAGTACGACAAATGGAGCAAATCCTCTTATTTTAATAGATGGTGTGCCACGTGATAATATTTCTACGTTAGACCTGAATGAAATTGCTTCCGTATCCATATTAAAGGATGCATCTGCTACTGCAGTATTTGGCGTTCGTGGTGCTAATGGTGTTATAATGATTACCACACGTCGTGGTGAGGTAGGAAAAACAGAATTAAGTATTTCTGCGGATTATAGTTTGCAGCAATTTACTGCCCAGGCAGATCGTATTCACTCCTGGGAATTTGCTGAGTTACGTAATCAGGCGTTTCGCAATGATGGATATTCTGAAGCGGATTTACCTTACACCGATTATATGATTGATATGTATAGGTCTGGTAAAGATCCTGTATTTTATCCGGATAGGGATGTATATAGTGAATTTTTTAAAAAATGGGCTCCTCAAACTCGTGTTAACGTGAATTTGAGTGGAGGAACAGAAAAATTGAGCTATTTCATGAATGTTGCTTATTTGGGGCAAGGAGGCCAATTCCGCACGGAATCGGAGAAGGATCTGGGATATGATCCGAGTTATAAATCGGATCGTTATAATTTTCGTGCAAACCTGGATTATAAAGTACTTTCAAATTTAAAGCTTTCTTTGAATCTGGCTTCTTACTTGGAAAAGGTAAATACTCCACAAACAAAAACTCTTTTTGGAGGAAGTGTCGCTGCTATGATTGAAAATATGAGGGCTTATATTTGGGGAACACCTCCGACAGATCCGGGACCACTGACTCAAGAGGGTTATACGTTGATAGATGGAACATCTGTTCCGGCTGGTGAGGTTGTTAATCAGTCTGGTCAGGACCGCAATACTTATGGGGAAATAAACCGTAGAGGGTATCAGCAGGAAACGAATACTAATTTGAATTCATCGTTAATCGTGGATTGGGGATTAGATTTCATAACGAAAGGACTTAGTAATAAATTTATGATTTCTTTTGACTCAAAAGCTGTGACTACTTTACAGGGAGTCCGATCGTATGATGCTTATGGTGTGTCGGTTGCCAGAACGGCGGAAGACCAATCTTATTATACAAAAGTGAGAACGAATGAAAATAATGCTATTTCTCTCTCAAAGTCTATGTCGACCAACTATTATATGAATATGCAGTATTCATTGAATTATGCCCGGAAATTTGGAGTGCATGATGTCACAGGGATGGCTCTGGTTCAACGTGATAATTGGCAGGAATATGCAGCAGATTTACCTTATAATATGTTAGGTGTTTCAGCGCGTGCTACTTATGGATATGATTCTCGTTATCTGGCTGAAGTAAATATTGGATATAACGGTTCCGAGCAATTTGCAAAAGGACATCGTTTTGGTTTTTTTCCTGCTTTTTCCGCAGGTTGGGTGGCTAGTAATGAAAGTTTCCTGAAAGATAATAAGACTATTTCTAATTTGAAGTTACGTGCTTCTTATGGTAAAGTGGGTAATGATAAATTAGGTAGTACACGTTTCTTGTATATAAGTAACATTACGAGTGGTGGTGGAGTTATTCCTTCTTTAGGACGTGGGCAAGCCATTTCACAAGGGAAATTAGGAAATACCAATTTAAGTTGGGAAATTGCTTATAAACAGAATTATGGAGTTGACATACAGTTGTTTAATGAACTGTCTTTAACTTTTGATTATTTTAAGGAAAAACGTGAAGGAGTTTTGATATCTCGTGGTACAGTACCTGAAATTCAGGGAGTAGCACTTGGTAATCTGCCAAAAGTCAATATGGGACGTATTGATAATCATGGATATGAGTTGGAGGCAACTTACAATAAGCGATTAAACGATGATTGGTCATTTACTGTAAAGGGAAATTTCGCGTATAATAAGAATACCCAACGTTTTATGGATGAAGCACAAAAAACGGCTGATTATGCATATCGTTACAGAAGTACAGGTTACAGTATAGGACAGTGTTTCGGATATAAAATAGACTATAGTAATGGTAATGGATATATTAATACACAAGAAGAACTGGACAACGCTTTGGCTACTTATCAGGTAGGAGGAACTCCTCGTTTGGGTGATTTTCTTTATGTGGATATAAATGAAGATGGTGTAATTGATGAGAAGGACCAGGCTCCGATCAAGTATAGTGATATACCTCGTATTACTTATGGCTTTTCTGGTTCTGTAAACTGGAAGAATTTTGATTTTTCATTTTTGTTTTCCGGTATAGCTAAAGCATCCCGTGTATATACTGGTTGGGGAGCTACAGAGTTCGGTTTGGTTGGTTTCTACAGTGATTATCATTTGCAGGCTTGGACTGCTGAACGTTATGCTAATGGTGAAGAAATTAAATATCCAGCCTTGGCATCCTCACCCGGAACTAGCCAGAAGGCAAATGATTTCTTTATTATGGATCGTTCTTTCCTGCGTTTGAAGAATATAGAACTGGGGTATACATTGCCTAAAAAACTTTTGAAAAAAGTCGGAATTAATAGTACACGAGTTTATGTAAACGGGAATAATCTATTGACATGGAAGGCCATGAAAACTGATGCAATTGACCCGGAGCAAAGTGCAGAGCTTAATTATCCGATTACTAAGATGATGAATTTTGGTATTAATGTGACATTTTAATCATTGAAAGGAGAGTTATATGAAACTAACATATTTCTTAATATCTTCAATTGTTCTGTTGGGAACATTGAATTCTTGTTCTGATGTCCTGGATGTAGCTCCTGATGGAACGCTCACTATGGAGGAAATATATGCAGACCCGGATAAAGTAGGTGCTTTGTTGAATGCTTGTTATAATAATATTCCTCAAAAGGGATATGCTTATTGGTTTTTTGATCCTTTAGTGACAGCTTGTAGTGATGAAGGGTGGTCTTCGGAAGAAGTACAGGGAACAAGTATTCAATCAATGTATAATGCGAATGAATCAGCGTCTTCCCATCCGATAAGAGATATGCACGATGGACATGGTGCAGCTAATAATGCTTATTGGTCCAGATATTGGCAACAAATACGTTTGTGCAACCAGTTTTTGGAAAATATAGGGACTGCGGCTGTAAATAGTGAAGCAGAACGTGCCCGTTTTACCGCAGAGGCACACGTTATGCGTGCTTTTTTCTATTCAGAGTTGGTTAAATGGTTTGGCAAAGTTCCTATTGTGGATAAAACCATAGCGTTTGATGCTGATTTTTCTACATTGAAACGAGAAGCCGTGTATGATGTTGCCCGATTTATAGCAGAAGACTGTGATGCCGGTCTCAATTGTGCGGAACTACCCTGGCGTATTACAACGGAAGATGAAGCAATGCGGGCAACTAAAGCATTAGCTTGGGCTGTTAAATCTAAAATGATGTTGTTTGCAGCCAGCCCTTTGTTTAATGCAGGAGAAGATCATTGGGAAGAAGCATATCAGATGAATAAACAGGCTGTAGAGGAATTGAAAAAGAATGGGTATGCATTATTTACCACATGTACTAATCCTTCGACATTTGGAACATATGACGCTGCTGCTTTTCATCAGTTGGTTTGTCAAAATGCAGACTATTCAGCAGAACCACGTGATAAAGAAACAATTTGGCAACATCGTGCCGGAGGTGTTTTCGTATGGCATGTCGGTTATATAGGAAGTTCTATGGATGGTACTTATAAATGTGGAACATGTCCTACTCAGGAGCTGGTTGATGCTTTCGAAACAATAGATGGGCAGCCTATACTGGATTTGGCTAAACCTTATTTGGACGAAAAGCATATGCAACCGAATTATAATCCAGATAATAAAATATATGATCCTAAAAATCCGTATGAAAATCGTGATCCGCGTTTGACAGCAACAGTTTTATGTAATGGTGATTCTTTAATCTGGAATAATGGAGAAGTATTTACTGTTGAAACTTATGTGAATGGCCGACATGGAATGAGTTTGGATCCGTCTGACAGAGCTCATAGTCGTACTGGTTATTATCATAGGAAATTAGTTACTCCCCAGGCTTCAAATACAAATCAAATAAATAATTCAAACTGGAAATTTTTCCGGTTAGGAGAAATTATTCTGAATTATGCGGAAGCTGCAGCAGAATCAGGGCATTTGGCAGAAGCCAAAGCTGCCGTGGATGAGATAAGGGCTCGTGTAAATATGCCTGCGTTGCCAGCCGGTTTGTCGAAAGATGAAATGATTTTACGTGTTCATAATGAACGACGCGTTGAATTAGCTTGGGAAGAGGTTCGGTATTTTGATTTACGTCGTTGGCAGAAGCCTGAAGGTAATTTGAATGCTACATGCCAGTGGTTGACAGGAATGAGAATTACAAAAAATAATGATGGCTCGTTCAATTATCAACGATATAATATATCTACAAATCCACGTGGTGGATATCAGAATAGAGATTTATTATTGCCATTACCATTGGACGAAGTGTCCCGTTTGGAGTCAACAACGGGAGTCTCCTGGCAAAATCAGGGATGGTAATATTCTGTATAACTTGAAAAGAATCTAAATTATGAGCTACATAAAAAATAAAATATCCATATTGGCTATTTGTGCTTGCTTGAGTTCTCCGGGAATATTAGGTTGGGCACAAGATCCTTCTATTCAATTAAAAGGGTTTGTCATTGATGAGTTTGGAAAGCCGATTTCCGGGGCTCTTTTGAAGTCGGAAAACGGAAAATGCGAATATCTGACAAAAGTTGATGGTGCGTATGAAATTGATATAAAGGATGGAAGCCAATATATTACAGTTTCATATATCGGTTATGATGATAAAAAAGTATCTGTCGTAAATCACGAAGGATTGGAATCTATTCAGTTGTCATATGATGCTGAAAAAATGGATGAGGTCATAGATTTGGGATATATGTCGTTACCTAAAAGGGCGGTAACCGGAGCTGTTTCCAGAGTTTTAGGTTCAGATTTGGATAAGTCTCCTGAATCAAATCTGACAAAAACTTTTGCAGGTCGGTTTACGGGGTTGACGACGATAGAAACAAATGCTGAATTATCCCGTGGAGCATTGAGTTCTTCGTCAACAGGGGTAACACAATTGGTCAGAGGGCTTTCTACCATTAATGGACGGGAACCGCTAGTGATTGTGGATGGAATTATTTGTCCTAATACGAATTATACATATATTACTCCTAAAGAAATAGAGTCGGTAACTATATTGAAGGATGCTGCTACAACGGCTATTTATGGCATTCAGGGAGCCAATGGGGTAATTTCGATTAAGACTAAGCAGGGACACATTGGAAAAACAAAAGTAGAGGTGAATTTTGACCAGTCATTCCAGCAAATGACAAAAGAACCTTTATTTGTTAATTCATCCGATTATGTTACAATGAGAAATCAGGCAGGCTATAATGATGGTCTGGGGGGGTATTCCCAGTTTTCTAAGACGGATACCGAGTTGTTCCAAGCTGGAGGTAATGAATTATATCCGAATAATAACTGGTATAAAATGTTTATACGTCCTTTGACTTTAATGTCCAGAGTAGGTGTAAATGTAAAAGGTGGAACTGAGAGAGTTCGTTATTTTTCTAATGTGAATTATATGCACCAGCAATTGCCGTTTAAAACAGCTAATGAAAGTGGTTCGAAGTATGATCCGACTCCTAAAAATAGCTGGTTTAATTTCCGTTCGAATATTGATGTGAAAATAAATGATTATTTAAGTGGTTTCATGCGGTTGTCCGGTAATATTAAAACAGAAAAGACTGCAGGTTATGGTAATGAGACTATTTATAACCATATATTTAATCTGCCACCCACGATGTATGGTCCATTAACTCCGTCAGGAGACGGTCTAAGTAACGGTAATCAAGTTGTAACACATGATAATGAGAAAACTCCTGTCTACGGGATGCTGAACCGTTCTGGTTATATTCAGGCTCTTGTTGCCAATATAAACGCTCAAGCTGGTTTGACTTTGGATATGAGTTTTCTTACTAAAGGTCTTTCTGTAAGTGGGACAATGGCTTATCAAACTAATTCTGTGAATCAAACAACTACAACTCAGAATTTTGAACGTTATGTCCGTTCAAAAGACTTGTCAAAGTTGGATTTTTCATTATTAGGTTCAGACAACAATACTCCTCTTTCTTACGGAAAAAGCTCTACATTTTATTACAATTTGAATCTTTATGCAAATGTGGATTATAAACGTAGGTTTGATGATCATAGTATTAGCGCCATGGGGTATATTTTTTATTTGCAACAAGAGAAAGAGGTCTCTTCTGGTTCCGGTATGTTGCCATATAAACGTGAAAGTTTAGGATTTACAGCAACGTATGGTTATAAAGACCGTTATTTTGTAAAAGCGGATTTGGGATATTCCGGTTCTGAACAGTTCCACCCAGATAACCGTTATATTGCTACTCCGGCTATTTCCGGTGCCTGGGTTGTTTCGGATGAAGCTTTTTTGGAGAATTGGACTTGGTTAAGTAATTTGAAATTAAGAGCCTCGTATGGTATTACAGCAAATGATCAGCTGGGTGGGGAACGATTTTTATATCTGGATTATATTGATGTAAGTGGTAATGAAGGATTAAAAGGTAATCCGGATTTGATGGCGGAGAAGATGAAAAAGCAAAATTATGGTTTTGATCTGGGGCTGTTCAATGAATTGACCATCTCTTTTGACTGGTATAAATTTTTGTGCGATAATATGCTGGTAAGTAGTGCCGGTTTAGTTCCGGAATATCAAGGAACTGTACTTTCCAACTATCCAAAAACGAATACGGGTAAAATGGAAAATCATGGTTTTGAAATTGAAGCAATGTATGACAAAAAGATTAATGAAGATTGGTCTTTTTATGTAGGCGGCGCTTTCAGTTATAATAAAAACAAGGTTATTAATATTAATGAATCTCCTTATTCAAATGAGTATGCTTATCCGTACCGTACAGAGGGATTTAGTTATGGGCAACAGTGGGGATATTTGATTGATTACAGCAATGGCAATGGCATGTTTAATTTTCAGGAAGAACTTGAAAAGAGCGGTTTGAGTTATGCTTTCGGAACTCCTCGTGTCGGTGATTTTATCTATCAGGATTTAAACGGTGATAAAATAATAGATGAAAAAGATAAAGCTCCGATTTTAAACACTTCTATACCGCAGCAGTACTATAGTTTCTCCGGAGGTTTTAAATATAAGGGTTTTGAAGTTAATCTTTTATTTCAAGGCGTTGGTAAATATTCAAAAACAATAAGTGGTGTAGGTGCATATGAATCGGAATATCAGGGTGTATTTACAGACCTTCATTTAAAAGCATGGACTCCTGAACGTTGGAATAATGGAGAAGAAATAACTTATCCGGCTTTATCGTTGATAGCATCTACCAACCATCAGCCAAACAGTTTCTTTATTATGGATGCATCTTATTTACGCTTAAAGAACGCGGAGGTTGCTTATACATTACCATTGAATACTTCAAAGAAGGTTTTTGCAGAAAAAATCCGTTTTTCTTTAAGTGGACAGAATTTGTTTACAATCGATAATATGCGTTCAAAACATATAGATCCGGAAATAGCTAACATGGGTACTTTCCAACCATATAGAGTGTATAATATTGGAGTGAGCTTAACATTTTAAATATAGATATTATGAAGAATCTGATAAATATATTAGTTGTTACTTTTACATTGTGTTGTTCTTCCTGTGCAGATTTGGATATAGCTTCCGATGGGCGTGTGTCGTTGAATGATATTTTTAATCGATATGAACGTACATCTGCTTATTACTCCAATTGCTTGGGATATATGCCTCAGGTTGGATTTACGTATGAAAATACGAATACTCCTTTGGCTTCTTTTTGTGATGAAGCCCATGATGCAAATGACAATCAGGACGGACCGGTATCCAAGTGGTATAAAGGATATACGACTCCTGAATATAATCCTTTAACAGCCAGTTATATGGATCCTTGGTCGCATTATTTTGAAGGTATTCGTCGTTGTAATACTTTTTTGCTTTGTATAAATGATCCGGAAATGGCCACTTATACTTTTAATGAAGTAGAAAAAAATGGTTGGATTGCCGAGGTTCGTGTTGCACGTGCGTTTTATTATTTACAATTGATAAAACGTTATGGGGGAGTTCCTCTAATAGAAACTCCTTACGAGACGAATCATGATTTCTCGACAGATAAACGTGCCTCTTTTGAGGAATGTGCAGATTTTATTATTTCAGAATGTGATAAGGCTTTGGCTACGGTAGAGTCCGAAGGACAATCAATTGGTTTTCGTTGGCAAATAAATGATAACGAAAGAGGAAAATTGACACGTGCTTTTGCTTGTGCTGTGAAATCTCAGACGGCTTTATATGCAGCAAGTCCTTTATGGAATGAGAACGGAAGCAGTAAATACACATGGGAGAAAACAACAGAAATTACCAAAGAGGCTTTAGATCTTTGTTTGCAACATGGTTTTGAGTTGTATAGTCAGGCTCCGGATCCTGCAATCGCTCAGAATGCATATGCCTATTATTTCATTACTCGTTCAGATCCAAGCCGTTCATGGGATAGGGAAACTATCTATGAAACGACCTCCTGGCGTTCAAATGTCTGGAAGTTTGCCGGGACTCCTATTACAAATGGTATGGAAAAAGCTGGAGCTGGACCTTCGCAGGAGTTGGTAGATAGTTATGAAATGATTGATGGTACTCAACCCATTTTAGGTTATTCGGATGCAGAGCATTTGCGGCCGATATTAAATACGGCATCTTCTTATGATCCGAAAAATCCGTATGCGAATCGTGATCCTCGTTTCTATGCGTCGGTTTATTATAATGGGGCTATTCGATATTTAGATCAACCTAATGGAGATGTTGTAGAAACATATGTGGGTGGAAATTGTGGTATCTCTGATAAGGTGACGGATATCCGTTATACTCGTACGGGATATTATATGCGTAAATTCAATAATTTCAAATCCGGAATCGGGCAGGATGCAGATGGGCTTATGCGTATTTTTCGTTTGGCTGAATTATATTTGAATTTTGCAGAGGCTGCTTATCAGGCTGTAGGTCCGGATGGACAAGTGGTATCCAAAGTAGGGGCAGAGGCGTTATCAGCCAGAGATGCTGTTAATAAAATCAGGGTTCGTGCCGGTATACCGGCATTATCGTCAGGCATGTCGAAAGATTCTTTTGAAAAACGTTATAGAAATGAACGTCGTGTAGAATTAGCTTTCGAAGAACATCGTTTCTTTGATGTTCGTCGTTGGAAAATTTTAAATGAAACAGATGATTTTGTGACAGGTATGAAAATTGTAAAAGAGGAGGATGGTACTTTCACATACAATCGAATCAAACTTGCATCGCGTGGGACAAATTCAGAGAAATATTTGCTCTACCCGATTAAACAGACAGAAGTAGCCAAGATGTTGAAACATACGGGTGCTAACTGGCAGAATCCGGGATGGTAATTGAAGATATAATTAAAAAAAAGTATACAATGAAGAAATATATTCTATTAGTAATGTTCATCTCGCTTTTTATTTATGCATGCGACAATGATGACAATAATAAGGGCCATATAGATCCTGTCAGCAATGTGGAGTGTATACCTTTTATTGGTTCCGTCACATTGAATTGGATGAATCCAACAGATGCCAATTATTATTATACATTGATTTCCTATAGAAATTCCCAAGGAGAAAATGTGAATAAAAAGGTTAGTAAATATAGTGCTGATGCTAATAACAACGTATCGGTTGTTGTTGGAGGATTTACAGATACGGAAGAACATGAGTTTGTTTTGACATCTTATGGATATGGTGGAGAATCCTCATCTTCTGTAACGGTGAAAGGTGTTCCTCAGGGTATAGAGGAGGCAAAAGATTATGTAATCGAAACCGTTGAAATGGAACCGGCAAGTGGTGGTGCAAAGATTTTCTGGACAAATGAGACATTTGTGGGAGTTGACCTGATAGCTTCATATCTGGATAAAAATAATGTGAAACAGGAAGTTACTATTGATGCAACTCAAACAGGGGTATATGTTGTTACCGGTTTTATCGCTGAAACAAAATTGACGGTTTATGCAGTGAATCAAGCGGATGGTGGAAAGTCTGTAGAAAAAGAGTATGTGATTACTCCGGTTATTGATCCGGATGATGTTGTTTATCCCGATGTGGAATATGTAACTTTCCAGGCTACAATTAATGATATGACATTGGTTGCTTCTAATCCGGAGAATTCAAATGAATATACGATTGTAACAACAGGAGGGGACCCTTATATTTATTCAAATGGCTTAGCTGCCGCAAAAAAAGGTTCTACCATGGTATTCCGATATAAGTCTACTAAAAGTGTTAAGTTACAAATATTCTGGTGTACTTCGTCTTCCGGACCATCTGAAGCTAATTCGACAACGATAGAGTTTCCGGCAGCAGAAGAATGGACAACATTTGAACAGGACTATACAGCCGGAATGGCTACTGTCGGCTGGGCTAATTCAGGTGATTATATGCGTTGTGATTTCGGTACAAATGCTGATGTTACAATAAATATCAGAAATATACGATTTAAATGATTTTTCGATAAATGATAGAGAGGGTGTATACAGGAGTTTCAAAAATTTATAGTATCACCCTCTTCTATGAGATATGGAGAAGTCTTTAAAATATATCATTATATGATATTTGCGTCTGATACGATTAAATAGGAAATGTATGAAGTCAAAGAGTCTTTGTTTATTATTGCTTTTCATTTTTCTTTTAGGGTTTACGAGATGTACTGATAACTGTGTCGGGAGTAAAGCGAAGGTGGTGGATTTGAAGTGTCGTGGTCTGGTAACCCCGGAAGGAATAGATGAAGCCGTTTTTAGTTGGAAAATCGAGTCAGAGGAGAATGGCTTTATTCAGTCTGCTTGGGAAATAGAGATTGCTTCTTCCCGAGAGGATTTGGAGGATGGTAATTATATTTGGAATTCAGGAAAGACTGTTTCAGAACAGCAAGTGAATGTACGTCCGGATATCGCAATACTAGAAAGAGGGCCACTCTATTGGTGGCGTTTGCGCATTTGGGATGGGAAAGGACAAGTAACGACCTGGAGTGAACCTTCTTTTTTCTCTTTGGGGCTAAATACGTCTGATTGGAAAGCTAAGTGGATAACTTCTGTTTGGAAAAAAGATAGTCCGATGCCTTATTTTCGTAAAGTATTTGATACAGGGAAGGCAGAATCGAAACTACAAAGAGCTGTTGTCTATTTTTGTGGTTTAGGATGCGGTGATCTTTATTTGAATGGTGAACTTGTCGATAAAAAACGAATCCTTGACCCTGCACAAACGAATTATGAGCAGTATGCCCTGTATTCTACATTTGATATCACATCCGGGTTAGTGAAAGGTGAAAATTGTTTAGGTGTGATACTTGGTGAAGGTTGGTACGGGCAAAACAGTGTCTGGGGACCTTGGGCTAAATATGGCGATCCTCTTTTTAGATTACAAATGGAAATAACTTATGAGGATGGTTCTAAGGAAATGATTGTTTCAGATGAATCCTGGCTGTGGACTTCCGGACCTGTGTTAAAGGGTAATATATATGCTGGTGAGGTGTATGATGCTACAAAGGAAATTAAAGGTTGGTCAGAAGTTGGAACTCAACTGAATGGATGGAAAAATGCTGTAGTTGCAGAAGGTGTTATTCCGGTGAATTTGTTTCCTCAGGTTATGGAACCTATTTGTTTGAAGAATGAAATCAGAGCGGTAAAAAAATGGAAGGATCCTTCCGGAAATTGGATATTTGACTTTGGGGTTAATATTGCCGGTGTACCACAAATAACGGTAAATCAGCCAAAAGGAACACATTTGAAAATGCGGATGGGGGAACTTCTTCGTGAGGATGGTTCAATCGAATATAATACAACCGGAGTCTTTGCTACAGGTGTTGTACAAACAGATGAATATATTTGTGCCGGAAACGGTCGGGAAGTCTGGAACTCTCGTTTTACCTACCATGGCTATCGCTATTTGGAACTTTCCGGTATGGCAGCAGAGCCTGAATTGGATTGGATAAAGACAATTGTTGTACATACGGATGTCAATAAGAGAGGTGAATTTGAATGTTCTGATGAACAAATTAATAAATTGCATGAGTTAGCGGTCAGGACAATGCTCAATAATACGCATGGTTTGCCGACGGATTGTCCTCACAGAGAACGATGTGGTTGGTTGGGAGATGCACATACCGTAGCTCCTTTTGAGAATTATAATTTTGACCTGAATAATTTTTGGATGAAATATATGGAAGATATCAGTTCGACTTCTTCCGCATTTGAGAAAAATACACTTCATCAAAAACTTTTTAATACAATATTTTATTTTGCAGATAAAGCGCCGGGAATCCCATATATGATTTCTCCGGGAAAACGTCTTTGTGGGGTTGCTTCTCCGGATTGGGGGACGGCCGTAGTTCAATTACCCTGGTACACTTATTTATATTTCGGCAATGAAGAGCCTTTGCATAAATATTATCAGGAAATGAAACAATGGGTGGATCACGTGGAGAGTCTAACGCTTAATGATACGCTTTCAACCAAACATATTGTACCTTACGGATTGGGTGACTGGTGTCCGCCGGAAGGAAATAATGCGATTGATTGTCCTGTTGCTTTGAGTTCTACAGCTTTCCATTATCTTGATGCTTCGATTTTGGCTAAAACGGCTGCTATATTAGGAAAGAATGATGATGCCGGATATTACAGTGGTTTGAAGGATAAGATTGCAGCTGCTTTTGTTGCCGAATTTTACGATAAAGAAAGTACAACATTCGGTAGTCAGACTGCTGATGCAATGGCTCTTGATTTTGGACTGGTTCCTGCCGGAGATGAAAAAGCTGTTTCTGACGCGATTGTCAGGAATATGAAAGAAAAATATGATGGTTTTATGCATACGGGAATATTT
The DNA here is from genome assembly GCF_023656795.1 of Parabacteroides caeci. Classification (NCBI taxonomy): domain Bacteria; kingdom Pseudomonadati; phylum Bacteroidota; class Bacteroidia; order Bacteroidales; family Tannerellaceae; genus Parabacteroides; species Parabacteroides caeci. Next base: position 50,826 of record NZ_JAMOKT010000020.1, on the reverse strand, counting down.
GGTCTAGGACGTATTGGGCAAGCATTATCACGTTTTGGCAATAGTAAAATGGCATGGGATATGTTTACTAAAACAGGTGAGAATAGTTTTGCTTATATGTGGACGGATGCTGATGCTACATCTCTTTGGGAGATTCTTCCGGTAAATGGAAAGAGTAAGGAAATGTGTTTGGCAGGATCTTCACTTAATCATCCCATGCAGGGTGGTTATGACACTTGGTTTTATGAAGATATAGCAGGCATACGACCGGATGTGTCAGGTCCGGGTTTTAAAGTTATACACTTTGAACCAACAATGACATCTTATCTTTCCTGGGCAAAAGCTTCGATAGAAACACCTTATGGGAGAACGGCAAGCGAATGGTCCCAAGAAGAAAATAGTTTGGTATGGATAATAACATTACCTCCTAATACATCAGGCATTGTAGCATTACCTGATAGTAAAAAGATACATGTAAACAAACGTTCTTTTAATAAGGCTGATTATCCACTTATTGGAAGCGAGGAGGAAGTGTCTCTTTATAAATTTCCATCGGGAGTATACCAAATAGAAATTTATAAAGAATAAAGAAATATATAATTCGTTTTGAATCAGTTTTGTCTTATTTTTATAAACTCTGAATTTATAGATTATGAAACAAGTTAATGGTCTTTGTATAAATCAATTATGGACTTTTGGACTGATAGGGATAATGGCCCTGTCGGGATGTGGAAATCAAAAGGATACCGTCCATTCGAATGTGAATATGCCTGATTCTTGTTGGGATACTTATTCTGATACCTGGGTGGCAACGGATGCTTTGGGACGGACTATGCCGACACAGGAAGAGGTCGGAAATGTCAAGGATGATAAGCGTCGTGTGGTTGGTATTTTTTATATCACGTGGCATTCGGATAATTTGGCTAATTTGAAGGCTCCTTATCGTGCTGATGTAAGTAAGGTGTTGGAAGAAGCTCCCGAAGCTCGTCTGGATGCTAATCATCCGGCATGGACAGAAGGTTCTTACCATTGGGGAGAACCTGAATTGGGGTATTTCCTTAGTCGTGATGAATATGTGATTCGTAAAGATATGTCGATGCTGGCCGATGCCGGTGTGGATGTATTAGTTATGGATGTAACAAATGCAGTCCGTTATTGGGATGAGTGGGAAACTCTGTTTACAACGATGCAAAAAATGAAAGCGGAAGGTAACAAAGTCCCTCAATTTTGTTTTTGGGCTTTCAACGGACCTGTTATTTCTGTTGTACAAGATTTATATGATAAAGTATATAAAGAAAATAAATATAAGGATTTATGGTTCTACTGGGGAGATAAACCTTTACTGTTGTATAATGGAAAACCGACAATGGATGCTAATGGCGGAGGTGTGAAGAACCCGAATCCTCATTATGATCCCAAAGCATTGACTGACCCTTCACATTCTCACTATAATGATCCGGATTACATAAATGAGTTTTATCCGGATTATACCCAGGATGTGAAAGATTTTTTCACGCTCAGAACCATGTGGTGGGGATACTATGAGTGGGCTGGTGAACGTTTTGTCGGAACAGAAGGAAACTGGAGTTTTGGCTACGATTTGGGTGACGAACGAGTATGTAAAATGTCACCGTCGGATTTGGTTGCAACTTATCGAGGAGAAAATGAACAAGCAGCAGTTACTCCGGCTCAACATCCTATTTCCATAATTGGAAAATCCTGGACTCGTGATAAAAAGGAACCGAAGTTGAATGACCATGATATGCCTGAACCGACTTATGTCTCCTGGCTAGGGAAGACTGTAAATGATCCTACAGCATACGGTATCTATTTTCAGGATCGCTGGGATGAAGCATTGAAAAACGATCCTCAGTTTCTGTATTTGAATGACTGGAATGAATGGACTGCTGGAAAATATAACTCAGGGAAAGCTCCCGGGTCCGAATTACCCGGACCGACAGAATTTTTGGGACGTAAAAATCCGTTTTATTTTGTAGATCAGTATAATGCAGAATTTAATCGTACAATCCAACCGATGAAAGGTGGCTATACGGACAACTATTATATGCAGATGGCACAGAATATTCGTCGTTATAAAGGAGTTCGTCCCATACCACAGAGTAGTGGATACCAGAAAATCCGAATAGACGGGACATTTAAGGAATGGGATAAAGTCAAGGTTGAATATCGGGATACCAAAGGAGATGTAACTCATCGTGACCATAAAGGATATGGCGGAAATCATTATGTAAATAATTCTGGTAGAAATGATATTGTTTTATCGAAAGTAGCAGTAGATAAGGATAATATATTCTTTTATGTGGAAACGATGGATAAATTGTCCCCATTTTCTGATCCGAACTGGATGTTATTACTTATCGATGCGGATAATAATGCTTCGACCGGCTGGTACGGTTATGATTTTATAGTAAATAAAAAGGTTGTTGATGCGCAGTCGACAGAATTGATGAGGTATGATGAACAAGCCGGAGAGTGGAAGAAAGTAAATACATTGTCATATCGGGTGAATGGAAATCAATTGGAATTATCAATACCTCGTGCAGATTTGGGATTAATTGATGATTCATTTGTCTTTGATTTTAAATGGACTGATAATCCTGCAAATTTGAAAGATCCTATATCATTGTGTGTAGATGGCGATGCGGCTCCTAACCGAAGATTTAATTATCGCTATATCTGGAATAAATAAAATCGTGCTATAGGAAGCATCTGTTTATAATATGAAATAACCTTAACAGCTAATGTCTGTCAAAACGTTGGCTGTTAAGGTTACTTTCTTTTCTATTTGTTTTTGTTCAGCCCGGCCCGGATGCGGCTGAGTGACTGGGGAGTTACACCGATGTATCCGGCTATCTCTTTCAAAGGAACGCTATTAAACAACTCCGGCATCTTTTTGATGAAAGCCAGGTAACGCTTTTCCGCTTTCGGGCTGGATATATCGACCAGAACATCATCTTCATTAACGAGTATATCCATCAGAAGACCTTGTATCCATTTCAGAAAAGCCGGCGAAGACTCCGACAGTTTTTGTATTGTGCTGTTTCTCATTTCGATGGCAATACTGTCACTCGACGAACAGATTGTGTAACGTGAAGGATGTCCGCGGAAATATCCCCAGGAAGAGAATATGGTTTCCCCGGGGATAGCAAACCAAAGGGTTTGCTGTTCGCCTTCTTCTTCAATGTAGGCTCTCCATACACCTTGGTCCAGAAAATAGATGGAATCGTCCGTCTTGCCTTCCCCAATGACAATACTGCCTTTGGGGAAATGCAGAATACGGAGTGTCTGCCGGAGTAATGTCATTTCCGTATCGTTTAGGTTACACCGGTTGTCTATTTCTTCAATTAATTTATCCATTCTTACGTACTTTATCTACAATTAATAAAATGACGATAACAACTGTTGTGGTAATATCCCCTGCTGCTACTGCCAGCCATATACCATTGACATCCAGTAGTAAAGGTAATGTGAAAAAGAATACGACAGGCAATATTCCCCGTAAAACTGTCAGTGATATCGCACGCCGTAACCGTTCGATACTGGTATAATAACCGATTATGATGATGTTGATACCGAAAAACAGGTAATCGGTAGCAAACAGCGGTAAGCCGGCTACAGCATATCCCCATGCCGCACAAGCTGTATCGGGAATGAAAAGAGTAACGATGCTCCGGGTAAAACATATAAACAGGAGCATGATGCTGAATGCGAATGCCAAAGTGAAAAGCATGGATAAACGTAAAGCGTTATCCGAACGTTTCATCTGTCCGCATCCGTAGTTATAACTGATAATCGGCTGTGCGGACTGTACGGTTGCGTTGAAAACCATGAATATGATTGGGAACAGGTAGCAAATGACACTGTAAGCCGCTACGCCGTCGGCTCCCATATAATCCATAAAAACATAGTTGCCGGAAATAATCATAACGGATATCGTTATCTCACTAAGGAATACGGAAAAGCCGAGCTTAATCATATAACCTACATTCCGGAGCGTCAACAGCAGACTCTTGACACTCAGTTTCAACCAAACGAACCGTATGGCTATCGAATGCCGGAACAGGTAGATAATCATAATGGCGGCACCAACAAACTCACCAATATCTGTTGCAATCGCTGCCCCGAACAATCCCCATTTGAAAATAAAAATAAATAAATAGTCGAGAATAATATTCACAACGGTAGCAGCCAGCATCGCCCACATGGATATCTTGGGATTCGTCAGCCGGATAAAAAACGGAAGGGCAACCACCAGTACCGTAAACGGCAGGCTGATGGAAAACCAGAATAAATATTCAACCACCATATCCATCAGATATTCATCGGAGCCGAAAAGGGTGGCTATCTTATGCGGAAATATCGTTAGCAACAACGTCATAACGAGGCTGATGAATACCAATGCGATGACCGACTGGGTAAAATTAATATTCGCAACTTTCTTTTTACCCTGCGACAAGTTGATGGAAGTGAGTATCCCGCCTCCCATACCGAACATCAATCCGACTCCGGTAATAATCATAAAAATAGGGGCGGAGATATTGACCGCTGCCATAGCATCACTTCCAATCCCGTTCCCGACGAAAATACCGTCTATAACGGTAAATAGTGCCGATGCGGCCATCCCCATAATGGTAGGAACCAGTAATTTGGTAAATAGTTTTCCTACGCTCATGCTTTTGAAATCAAGGCTATCCCTCTGCATATCAATTAGTTTTTAATAATAACGCCCGCAAAGGTAGGCCTTTAACCTCCGGATGAACTTACCAATTGGTAATAAATGAAAATAGATAAAATATTATATTGTAGATTGAAAAATATTCGTTTTTAAATGTGTTTGCTTCTGAATATCTACTGGTGATGATAATCAATTTCAAACCAGTGAAAGTGTTTTTTATTAAGGTATATTTGCTTATTTTTTTATTGTTCCGAATAAACTATTCCGTTAATAACCAGTCAAACAAAGCGACAAAAAATTGGAATAGATAGATATTTGGACTATGATGAAGAAGAAGATGAGTATTGTGCTGGCCGGAATGCTTTTGTGTTTTGCTCCGGACATGTTTGCAAATGAAACGGATGGAAAGATTAAAGGTATTGTAATGGACGGCGAACTGGGTGGACCGTTGGAGTTTGTTACAGTGCAGGTAAAGGCAAAAGGTTCGGATAAGATAGTGCAGGGTTCCGTTACCGGGAGTGACGGAAATTACACTATCGGCGGATTGAAGAAAGGGGAATATGTAGTTACTTTTTCTTATATCGGTTATGAAGAAGTGTCTAAAAATATTTCTATCAGCAGCGACAACCAGATTTTGAGTCTGGGAGAGTTGACACTGGTAGAAGATGCCAATCAATTAGGAGAAGTGGAAGTGGTGGCGAAACGGCCTCAGATGCGGTTCGAGATTGACAGGAAAGTCTTTGATGCGACGCAGGATATTGCGGCCGAAGGTGGTTCGGCAAGCGACCTGTTATCCAATATCCCGTCTGTAGAAGTAGATAATGAAGGCTCGGTGTCGTTGCGGGGAAACTCCAGTGTAACGATTTGGATTAATGGTAAAGCATCGGGTTTAACGGCTGATAACCAGGCGGATATTCTGGATATGATGCCGGCCGGAGATATCAAGCAGGTAGAAGTTATCACCAATCCTTCTGCCAGATATAGTCCTGAGGGTACAGCCGGTATTATCAATATTATATTGAAGGATGACCGGAAACCCGGTTATTACGGAAGCGTAAAAGTCGGAGCCGATACGGACGGAGGGTATCAGGCGAGTGGTAACATCAATTACAGCAGTAGTAAAGTGGATGCTTATGCCAATCTGAATTACCGTAACCGTGAGTTTAAGGGAGGAGGCATCACGAGTCGTCTGAATACGACGGACAACAGTTTTCTCGACCAGACCAACGATTCCGAACGGCAGCATAATAACTGGTTCGGACGTTTTGGCGCCACCTGGCATATCACTAAAAGCGATGACCTGGCATTTAATGTAACCGGTATGACCGGTGGTGGAGACAATAGTGAGAATATCCATTATAACTCTATCGACAGTCAGAAGAATACAATCTACACCAGCGACCGTATGACCAATGGCGATTCGGATATGAAAATGTATAATCTGGAACTGAATTATGTTCATAAGTTTTCGGAAAACAGTAACATCGACCTGACGGTCAGCAATAACCAGTGGAGACGGGACGGAATGGATATTTTCAGGCAATCGACTGTCTATACAGACCCTTCCCAAACCGCTAACCCTCTTTATCAGACTCAGGAGAATGATATAAAGGACAAAACCTGGGAAGTCCAGGCCGACTACACCAATAAAATATCCGATATGGCCCGCATCGAAGCCGGCTATAAGGGTACTTTTCAGCGAAATGCCAGTCCGGTTGATACCTATACCGGAACGACAGCCGAAGATATCCGACAGGACGAGTCGCTTTACAACCGCTTCCTTTATAATCAGGATGTACATGCTCTTTACATGACATACGGCGGAAAATGGAATAAATTAAGTTATCAGGCCGGTCTGCGCGGTGAGTACTGGCGGGTGGATACCCGTTCGCTTGATTTCGACCAGGAGTTTAACGGCAAAGCCTCCGAGGCTTTTGAAAAAGATTATTTCAAACTTTTCCCGAGTGCGTTCATTTCTTATTCCTTGCCGAAAAACAATGAGTTGCAGGTGAATTATACACGCCGTCTGCGTCGTCCGTGGGGAGGACAGTTGAACTCTTTCCGTAATATATCCGATGCTTCCAATATCTCTTTCGGTAATCCGGAGTTGACACCGGAGTATTCTCACTCATTTGAATTGAATTATATCAAGAGTTGGGAATCGGGACATACTTTGTCTTTATCCGGTTACTATCGTTCGACGGATGATGTAATTCAGCGCATCCGTTTTCTGAATACGGAAGACAATGTAATGTATACCACCAGTGAGAATGTGGCAAAATCGCAGGCCAGCGGTCTGGAAATCGTAGGGAAGGATAAATTATTCAAGATACTCGATTTGACAACGACAGTCAACCTCTATTATTCTAAATTGGATGGTTTCAGTTATCTGCCGCAAGGTGCGGAAACACCGGTTATCGGAGATACGGATGAGAGTTTTGCCTGGAACGTCCGTATGATTGCCAACTTCAGCCTTCCCTGGGGCGTCTCTTTGCAGGGAACAGGTAATTATAATTCCAAACAGTTGATGGCACAGGGACATCGCGAACCGAATTATTCGGTCGACCTGGGCTTGCGTAAATCTTTCCTGAGCGATAAACTGACCTTGAGCATTAATGCCCGAGACTTGTTGGATTCCCGCAAATTCCGTACCGTTACAGCCGGCGACGGTTTCTGGCAGGACTCTGAGAACTGGCGTGGCGGAAGACGTGTCGGTTTCACGCTGACTTACAACTTCGGCAACATGAACAAGAAAAAAGATAAAAACAAGAGCAGAAGCGAAGAGCCGGATATGTTTGATATGGAATGATGCGCACGTCTGAATCATAAGCTGGATAGTGTATTATAACAAAGTCCTTTTTTTACACCGCTTTCCAGTAAAGAAGGATTATTTTTACTGGCATAATAAAGCAAAATGGAGAAATTTCAGCTAGTACAACCGTCCAAGCAGTTAAGACCATACGTACAACCTATTACTCCGGCACCATGGCACATAACGCGGAACGAAGTTCGCAGCGTTATGTGCCATGGTGCCGGAGTAATAGGTTGTACGTATGGCTGGCAATTGGCAGAGGCCGGACACGATGTTACGTTACTTGTCCGGAAGGAACAGAAACAATTGATAGATGAACAAGGTATTCATCATATTTGTCAGGATTTTAGGAGCAGTATAAAGAAGACGGTTGATACAGTCTTTCGTCCTCATGTGATTGACGGACTGGAAGCACGGAATGATTTTGAATACATAATTGTGGCAACGAATAAGATACAACTACCGGATGTGTTGCCGGTTTTAGGTGTGTCTGCTGGTAAAGCGCATGTGATGTTCTTTCAGAATAATTGGGATTGCTTTGATGAGATTGCCCGTTTTCTGAAACCTGAACAGTATTTTTTCGGCTTTCCATTCATGGTAGGAGGTGGAAGAGAGGCGAACGGAATACATTGTGTTATTTCGGGAATGAAATATTCCCATACTCCCATCGGGGAGGTGGATGGAGAGATGACTCCCCGTGTGCGGAAAATGGTTCAGGCGCTAGACGAAGCACATCTGAAACCTGTCTTGTCCCGACAGATATTACTTTGGATAATTACTCATTACGCTACTGCTGCCGGATTGACTGCCGGAATATTGAGTGCAGGCGGTGCAGCCAGGTTTGTGAATGACTTCGCTATTATTCGAACTACTATCTGCGCCATTCGTGAGGGTTTTTCTATTTGCTTGAAGCGTGGATATGATGCCAAGGAAGAGAAAGCAAATAAATTGTATCGATTGCCTTTGTTTCTAAGTGTTCCGATTGCCAGGAAGATATATGGCAACGAGGCTTTACAACTTATGTTTGACGGTCATGTGAGTCATTCTCCTAAAGAGGTACGGCAAATGATTGAAGATATGATTGCCTACGGGATAAAATACGATATTGCCACTCCTCATTTAGCCAAATTAAAAGAGACTATATAAGGAATAAGTATTTTTATTGGAGAAGTTGTACTCATAGTTTAAATAGAACAGGAAAAACGAAGAGAATAGGTGATATTTTGTGAAAAGAAGGGGATTGCATACAAAAAAAGCAGCTACTTTAAAAGTAACTGCTTGATTTTCAGTGGTACCACCAGGAATCGAACCGGGGACACAAGGATTTTCAGTCCTTTGCTCTACCAACTGAGCTATGGTACCGTTTGTTTTGTTTAACGGGTGCAAAGGTAGGGAAAATATGATACATTCCAAATGTTTCCTGAAAAAAATGTCGAAAAAAATACATTTGAAGAAATTGAAGGGATGAATGCTATATTTTTTTGAAAAAAACATCGAAAGTGTTTGTGGATTCAAAAATAGTTGTACCTTTGCAGCCGTAATCAAAAACGGGATGTAGCACAGTTGGCTAGCGCGCCACGTTCGGGACGTGGAGGTCGGAAGTTCGAGTCTTCTCATCCCGACTACAAAAAGAGGTAAATCAGAAATGATTTACCTCTTTTTTTGATATCTTTTATACGTACATTATATATATAAGGACTTCCGCATCTGGAAATTGCTCATTTCAACATTATTTACTTTGACAAGCTGTTCCTGTTCTACAATGAACCCTCGTTTTTCGAAAAAAGGACGGGCGGTAATACTCACTTCTGAAAAGAGGTTGGGTATATGATTGTTGCGTGCAAAATCTTCTGCAAAATCCAATAACATGGTGGCAATACCTTTACCACAGAATTGGGGTAGTATGAACATACTGTGTAAATATCCTTGGCTATTAAAAGAAGTGAATCCTGTTATCCGGAAAGATTTTGTTTCTTCTGCGACGATAAATTGCAGGCCGCTTGTGAATAATTCCTGCCAACGTTCGGGAGAGGCACGTTGTATCCAGGCTTCGATTTGTTCGGGCGTGTAATCTTTTTTACAACTATTTCTTACACTCAGCTCGAAGACGGAGTGAAGTTCCGGAAGATCGCCTGCTTCAGCTTTTCTCAGGCGGACCGGTTTTAACTGCATATGCAGGATTGGATAAGCTTTTCCCTGTCCGTCGATAGTATCCCGCGCTATGACCTCGAATCCTCTGTTCTGGTAAAAATGCAGGGCTTGGGTATTTTGCTCGTTTACATCTACCTTCTGCATCTTCTTTTCCCGTATGGCATATTCAAGCAATGTTTTTCCCAGGCCTTTTCCTTGCTGTGCAGGATGAACAAAAAGCATTTCGATCAGTTCGTCGCTTAATCCCATAAAGGCGGCGATTTGCTCTGTTTTTCTGTCTCTTATAATGTAGAGTTCTACTGCACGGAAATACTCGTTTCTTATCAGAGGTTTGTAATATTGGATATCATCTTCCGTCAGGAAATGATGAGTGCTGCGTACAGATGCTTCCCATAGCTGGATTAGTTCGTCGTAATCTCTAATGGAAGCAGCTTCATACATTGTTTGTTGTTGCTTTTCTTTCATGATTGTCCTGTTTTAGAATTTAAAATCCGGCTTTTTTTTCTATCCGGATGATTTGGCCTGATACCGGATGCCGGAATTCAAGGAACTCCGCATGCAGGTAAAGGCGGTCGGCTCCTTTGCCATATAATTCGTCACCGATAATAGGAGCATTGAGGCCTAGTGGGTGGGAAGCATGTACACGCAACTGGTGCGTCCGTCCTGTAAGCGGATAGAAAGCAATGCGTGTCCGATTCCCGTTGTGGGCAAGAACCTTGAATTGGGTAATGGCTGGTTTGCCATGTTCCGTACTCACAATCTGCCGGGGACGATCCATAGGGTCGAGGCAGAGGGGAAGGTCGATAATGCCTTCTTTGGGTATGACTGTTCCGTCAAGCAACGCGGCATAACGCTTTTTTACCATTCGGCTTTTGAACTGTGCCTGTAAGTTCTGATGTACTTCTTTTGTTTTGGCAACCAGTAATATGCCGGAGGTTGCCATATCCAGGCGATGTACTATCATGGGGCCTGTTGCTTCGGGATAACGTGTTTTTAGTCGATGGTAGACAGAGTCTATATCCGCTTTGCCCGGAACAGATAACATTCCGGCAGGTTTGTTAATTGCTACCAGCCAGTTATCTTCGAACAGGATTTCAAGTTTCGTGTCACGATGCAAGTCGTTTAGTAGCGGGTTTTCTTCTACATTCAATCCTTGCAGCATGTGCTTTAAAATCGGTTCGCATTTCCCTTTGCAAGCCGGATAGAAATATCCATGATGGCGTATTTCTCTTTTAGGCGAATTGCCCCACCAGAACTCTGCCATAGCAATAGGTTTCAGGCAATGGAGGTAGGCATATTGTAGCAATTTGGGTGCTGCACATTCTCCGGCTCCGGCAGGAGGGACCTGTTGTGTAGTCTCTTTGAAAATTTCACATAAGTCTTTCGTCTCTCCTTTCCCGTTTAGTATCCGAAACTGCTCGAAAAGTTGCTGCTGTAAAGCGGCTGAGCGGGTTTTGCGTTCTGTTTTCAGCTGCTCTATTGCCAGGTCTAATGTCTCTGCTTCTGATCGTATGGCGGAAATACGTTCATCCCATTGTTTTTTTAACCGTTTTAATTCAGCCTTTTGAAACTGGCTTTCACGTACCATGTTTGCCAGTTCGTTTTCATCGGAGGTATGCTTGCGCCTTTCTTCTCGTCTTTGTTGGGCCTCTTTCAGCTCTTCTTTGGCTGTATTGATTGCTTTTTCTGCCTGGTCGATTGTTTCTGCCAGTAGTATCTTGGTTGCCAGATAGTTTTTATCCGTCTGGGCCTTTTTGATGCGAGCGTTGATAGCAGATATCTGATCTTCTTCGATCCGGAAGAAACCGTTCGGTTGTTGAAGGTCGTAAATGGGAGGGACGAAATAATCATGCAGATTTTTTCCCGCCAGAATACCGGAAAAAGCGGCCAGATAGCCGGTCTCTCCTGTCTGGATTTGTACGATCAGGACACCGAACATCTTCCCCTGCTCCAGATCACTTTTCCATTCATCCTTGTTTTGCAGATATTTTTGTACCTCGGCTGCTGCCGCTACGCATAAAGGATGAGGTGTGTAATGGAATGGATAAGTAAACTTTTCCGGCAAATGAAAATGCGTAGCCGGAAAAGGTAACTGATGGAACTTGTTCATTTCTGGGATCGGCGCAATATTTTATTCGCTTTTTCTTCACTGGAAAGAAAGCTCAGCGACTTGATAATGTCTTCGTAATTCTCGGAATCGACGATATGCGGGGCCACTATTTCCAATACTTCCAGTTTATCATCATCGAAAGTGTAGATGGACATGAGGCGTATACACTGTTTGCAGGTGAAATTTTTATTGGTAACCCCCATTTCAAGAAGTTCCAGCTGGTCGTCTTTAAACGGTTTTTGTTTGACCTTGTTGTATAATTGCTGAAAGTCTTTTTCGTTTATAGCCCTGGATGGTCTTCTGTGGTCATCCGGGCGGGATGGATAGGGAGGTTTTCCATAATCGATATCACCGGGAGGATAAATGGCTACCGGAGGGTTTACCGGATAATTATCACCGTCGAATGAGTTCATATTGCTCACCCTTTCGTTGATAAAGTTGACTATGATGATGGTTGTTTCCGCTGTCAGCGGATTTGTTTTCTTGTATTCCCATTCTTCAACTTGTTCATCGAACCGGCGAAAGTCTGGTTCACCGAGCAGACTGACGACTTCTTTTTTAGCCATCCCTTTTTCAACCTTCATGATAGCACTTTTGCCGGTCATGTAACTTCCGCAACTACAAAAGGATATGGAACTGATGATCAGTGCAAGTGCTATGAATGTTTTTGTTTTCATGATCTTCGAACTTTATATATGTATATTGTTTGTTTGTAGAAAACAAATATATAAAGGAATATCAGATTATGACTACTCTTTAGGGATAAACTTGTTTGGTTTTCGTAATATTCAATATTCCGTCATACATACGATGCAGGCTGATATACCGGCATTTGTTCTTCATCTTGAGCAGTACGACGCGTTCCGTGTATCCGATTTGATCGAAGAAGGAAGGGAAAGATTTTCCGGCGAGTTCTGCTTCCTTAATTCTTTGCTCGTCCATTTCCATGAATTCCTCATGGCTTTTGGCCTTGCGGGAGAGTTCAAACGCAATGTCGATGTCTGAATAATCTGTTTTTTCAGGATCAATATAACTGCCGAATAAAACGATTTTGGAGACTCTATACAGGTAAAACTCATTACTGTTGATCTCTTCGACCCGTTCCATGAATTCCTGAAATAGTTTATCGGCCTTTTCCTTGTTGAGTGGATTGGTATACCGGGCTACACAAAGGGCTTGACCTTTAATGGTCAGTTGATACTTCCCTTTCTTCTTGGCTGATTCGATATATCCTTCGGATAATAAGACATCGATAAGCTCTTTCGTTTTCTCTTTGTTGAGGTCGAATTGCTCGCTTATCATCTCCGGAGATATCAGAGCGGGTCTGATGTGGTCTAAATAATCCCTGATTTTCAGGATAGGAATATCGCAGATTGTTTGTTTGCGTGTCAGTCTCATAATGATATAATTTTATGTTGGGGCAAAGGTACAATCTTTTAAAAGAATAATCGTTTAAAGTTGTTGTTTTTCAATGATGGTCGTGGAATATCCTGGTGGTTCCGCCATCAATTGTTATGTTTTCGCCGTTAATGAAATCATTTTCATCCTGACAAAGGAACAGGCAGATACGGGTTATATCTTCCGGTTTTCCAATTCGTCCGGAAAAGGGTATGGGATGGGCTTCCGAGTCGATCTGGTCGTAATCGTCTGCTTGTATCCAACCTGGAATAATGGAGTTAACCGTTGTATGACAAGGTGATAAAGACATGGCAAGTGTCTGTGTTAATGAGCATATGCCACTTTTAGATGCGGCGTATGCTTCACTGCTAAGTTTGTTTGTTGGGTAATGAGTGGACGATATATTGATAATCCGGCCGTACGGGTTGGGTGTCGTTTGTGATTGACGGTGAATAGCGAGCAGACGGGAGGTAATAAATGCCGGTCTCAGGTTTGCTGATAAAGTCTGGTCGAAATCTTCCACGCTGGTTTCTGTGAGAGAGGCGAATTTACTGATGCCGGCATTGTTGATGATGATATCCAGGTCGCCCCAATCTTCTAGGATATGGCGCATACAGTTTTCAAGAGCTTCTTTATTATTGATATCTACGTGATAAAAAGTGGTACCGGTTTTTTCGGCTGTTTCTTTTCCTGATTCTTCATTCCGGCCACAAAAAGCTACACGGTGCCCGGCCATACGGAACGCCTTGACAATTGTTTTTCCGATACCATCAGCGCCTCCTGTCACGAAAACTCTGCGCATCTTGTGGGTTGGAGTTGTTTTTTTCTTGCCGTAGCCGCTTTTTGTTGCGGAGGATTTTTGAGACTGATATTCCTGATATTTTCTTTCCAGATAGTTATCTGCCATGATGTTTAGTTTTTTATATTATGTCGTATTTGGATGAATTATTTAAGTTTGTGTGACTATATTCGTGGAACACGAAGCTGCCAGAAAGCTACGGCAGCCGCAGCGGCTACGTTGAGTGAATCGACACCGTGCGACATAGGGATACGAACTACGTAGTCAGCTTCAGCAATTGTTTCCGGTGGAAGTCCGTCTCCCTCGGTACCCATTACGATAGCCAGCTGGGGTTCGGTTGCCAGGACCGGATCATCAATGGAAATAGAGTTGTCCGTGAGTGCCATGGCTACAGTACGAAATCCCAACTTGCCCAAGTCACTGAGAGAACCATCCATCCAGGTCCATGGTACAAGAAAGACTGTTCCCATCGATACTCTGACTGCACGGCGGTTCAACGGGTCACAAGAGTTACGCGTCAGTAATACGGCATCGATTCCAAAGGCAGCTGCCGAACGGAAAATAGCACCGATATTGGTTGTATCAACAACTCCGTCGATAACGACGATGCGTCGGGCTTCCCGGCATACCTCTTCCATACTGCGTACCGCAGGGCGACGCATGGCACAAAGAACACCTCGTGTCAGAACATAGCCGGTCAATGTAGCAAGTAGTTCTCTGCTACCCGTATAGACAGGCAGATTACCACAACGTTCAATGATCTCGGAAGCATCCCCTGTGATATGTTTATGCTCACACAAAATGGCTAAAGGTTCAAAGCCTGCGTCCAAAGCTCTTGTGATAACCTTTGGACTTTCTACGATGAAAATACCCTTATCAGGCTCGATACGGTTGCGTAATTGAGCTTCGGTGAGGGTACAGAACATTTCAACACCGGGATGAGATAAAGAGGATATTTCGATAACAGGCATATTCTTATTTATAACTTTCGGTTAGACACACAATCGTTTTATTCATATAACAGGTCGTTTTAACAGGCATTAAACAAGTCTTTAATAAATAGCGACTTTGATGACACCGTCCAGTTTGTTTTCGAAAACACGATATGCCTCCTCTATCTCGTTCAACGGAAAGCGGTGAGTGATAAGAGGAGTGGTATCTATCTTACCTTCCTCAATCAGTCTTAGAATCTCTGCACAGTCACAGCCGTCTACTCCACCTGTTTTGAAAATCAAATTCTTTCCATACATATCAGGTAAAGGGAAAAGCAGAGGTTTGTCGTAAAGAGCCACAATAGTGACTATCGCATTGGGACGAGCGCACTCCCACGCCATCCGGAAGCTATCTTCAGTCCCTGCCACTTCCAAAACAACATCAGCTCCGCCGTGATCACTGTTTTTGAGTACAAATTCTTTGCAGTTATCAGGTGTCGTTATCAATACATCGGGATAATGTTCACGGACAAACTGAATCCTTTCAGGAGACTTTTCACAGACAATGATACGCTTCGGATTCTTCAGCATCGAGCAGAGCAAAGTGCAAATACCGGTAGGACCGGCACCAATGATGAGGACAGTGTCTTTCTCCGTAATCTCTGAGATACGAGTTGCCCAGAAACCTGTGGCAAGTACATCACCGACGAATAGAGCCTGTTCATCACTGACTGTGTCGGGGATACGGTTCAGTCCTTGATCGGCATAGGGTACTCTGATATATTCCGCCTGCCCGCCGTCGATACGGCAACCTAAGGCCCAACCACCGTTGGGGTCGGTACAGTTATTGACATATCCGTGGTGACAAAAGAAACACTCCCCGCAGAAAGTCTCGACATTCACAGTCACTCTGTCGCCGGGTCTGACTGATGTGACATCTGTTCCCACTTCTTCCACGACACCTACCATCTCATGTCCGACTGTTGTTCCGGGTACTGCACGCGGTACACTACCATGCTTGATATGCAGGTCGCTGGTGCAGATGCTGCCAAGAGTCACACGTACGATTGCATCCCGTGTATCCGTAATTTTGGGTTCCGGTTTGTCTCGTAATTCAAATTTACCTTGTTCAATATATGTGTATGCAAGCATAGTTTTATTTATAGAGCAATTGGATTTTCAGTACAATTTGTTCATTCAGTTCTAATCTGATTTTGAAATAAGACTTCCAAGCTGGGGTGTCTTTTGTAACAAAGATATAAAACAATCTGCTATAAAAGGTAAAAGTAGATGATTATTCCTCTCGAGATGTTAAAATAGGATGGTGAAATGTTTTCTTGATTTATCTTTATTGCTTTTATGTATCTTAGTTTGTTATAATATCTACAGTATCTACAACTATATTTTATAAGCTTTATAAATAAGTATATTATGCAGTGATTGTAGATGGAAAATAATCTACAACTATTCTTCAATATCTACCACTTTATACCTGTTTTTCTACATATTTTATTTGCTTTTGGGAAGGATATGTCTTATATTTGGAAGACATTCAAAACAAAAGCAAATATGATAGAAAAGCTCGATTACGCTATGGTCCCGACAGGTTTTGCACATTGTTTTAACGGAAACTGCAAAAGCGCGGACCACTGTTTGCGGCACCAGATTGTCCGTTTTATTCCCGATACACATTGGTCGATCTCTGTTGTGAATCCGGCATGTACCAATTCCGATGGAGATTGTAAGGCCTTTATGGCGGATACTCCCGTGCAATATGCCGTCGGCATGGATCACCTGTTAGACCGGATTCCTTATAAGGAGGCGAAGTGCATCAAGCAACGCTTGCTGATGACGTACGGTAAGAATAAGTTTTATCAGTTTAAGCGCAAAGAAAGAATCTTTTCGCCCGAAGACCAGCATTATATCCAACAAGTTTTTCTTAATAACGGGGTGGAGGAAGAACCAACCTTTGATTCCTGGAAGACAGGCTACCGATGGACAAAGGGATAGGGAGGTACAAAAAGTTTCTTCTGGTGGAAACAATGGTTTTCTGCTGACAAAAATTTTGTTTCCTGCTGAAGAAACTAAAGTTTTTACAGCAATAAACTAAAGTTTTTTCATCAGAAAAACAAATCAATGTCAGTTAGTAATTCTCTCAAACAACATATAAAATGAAGATAACCAAGCAGACAGTCTATCGGGATCGTGTTGCGCAACGGGCGATGGGCATGGAGGAAATTGTAGCATGGGTAAAGGACGAACAGACGAGGGAGAAACTTATGCTCTTTCGTGAAAGGCTGAGGCGGGCCTATCCCGACAAGCGTTATTCGTTTACCCGGAAATTACCTCAGTTACTCTTTGCCGGGACTTTCCGGAAAGGCGAATTGAAGGAGTATAATGGCTGGGTATTGCTGGAAATCAATCGGTTGAAGAGCATGGACGAAGCTTTGGACTTGAAGCGGAAAATCGTTGAATATCCGCAGACCTTGTTCGCTATGATCGGTTCCAGTGGACGGAGTGTGAAGTTTGTGGTGGCTTATACCTATCCCGACGGGTCGCTTCCGCGTTTGCGGACCGATGCCGAAATTTTTCATGCGCACGCTTACCGGCATGCTCTCAAAACGTATGAACCGCGCCTTTCTTATCCCATCGAACTGAACCGCCCGGCACTGGAACAGGGGTGTCGCCTTAGTTTTGATGCCGATGTGTTTTACAATCCTGATGCGCTTGCCATTCATCTGGAGCAGCCTGTCGCCATGCCTGAAGAAAGTGCCTATCAGGAACGATTTGAAAAACGGATGCCGGTCGAGAGTGCCGGGAAGACGCTTTATGAGCAATATCGTTATGTTGCCATTCAATATGAATTTGCTTTACAACGGGCCCTGGAGGAGTATGGTGATTTGGATCTGAAGGTGGATTTCAAACCTATGTTGGTCACGCTCGGTAAACTCTGTTTTGCAGCCGGGGTGGAGGAGGAAGATTGTGTGAAGTGGACGTTGCTCTATTGGGGGAATCTGATTTCGGAGGTGGAGATACGGGAGACGTTGGGCCATGCTTACCAGTTAGCCCCCGGTTCGGATTTTGGCAGTACACCGCTTCATAAACCTGAGCAGTTACAAGCGTTGAAAATGGAAGAGTTTATGAATCGCCGTTATGATTTTCGTTACAATCTGATGTCCGGCGGACCGGAATATCGGGAGAAAAATACATTCTGTTTCGACTATCGTCCGGTGACGGACCGCGTACTGAACAGTATTGCTCTGAATGCTCAAAAGGAAGGTTTGCAGTTGTGGGACAGGGATGTACGGCGTTTTGTCTTTTCGGACCGTGTCCCAGATTATACGCCCATCGAAGATTATCTGGCCCGTTTACCCGCGTGGGACGGCAAGGACCGTATACGTCCGCTGGCTGCACGCATTCCGTGCGACAATGTGCGGTGGGAACAGTTGTTTTACACCTGGTTTCTGTCTATGGTGGCGCACTGGCAGGGGCGTGACAAACAGCACGGCAACAGTCTCTCTCCTTTGTTGGTGGGCGGACAGGGATGCGGAAAGTCCACTTTCTGTTTCAATCTGTTACCTCCGGATTTGAATAAGTATTACACGGACAGTATCGATTTCAGCAAAAAACGGGATGCCGAATTGTATCTTACCCGTTTCGGCTTGATCAATTAAGCTAATAACTTTTATGATAAAATTTAAAGTGCTATATTTGTGCTGAAATTCAAGCACTAAGAAGATGAAACGAGCAGCATTATTGCTAAGATGTAGCACCAATATACAGGATTATAACCGTCAGAAGTTGGAACTTGAGAAAGTCGCCAGCAGGTTTAAATTGAAAGTCGCCAAAGTCTTCGGTGAACACGTAACTGGTAAGGATGATATTCGTAAGGGCAACCGCAAGTCTGTTGATGAATTGATTGATGCCTGTGAGAATGATGAAATTGATGTCGTTCTTATCTCGGAGGTCTCCCGACTGACAAGAAACTTTCTATATGGAGTAACTTTGGTCGATAAGTTTAATCGGGATTACAGCATTCCAATCTACTTTAGAGATAAAAGGAAATGGACTATTGACATAGAGACAGGCGAGGTCAATTTAGAATTTGAGAAGGAGCTACGCAAAGCATTTGAACAGGCGGAGGAAGAACTTGCATCCATTCGTTTCAGAATGGCGTCAGGTAAACGAGATTCAGCAGGATTAGGTCAATGGTTTGCAGGCATCCCACCATTCGGATATACAAGACAGAAGAACGGCTATTTAGTCAAGAATGAATATGCTCCAATCGTGAAAGAGATGTTCGACAAGTACCTTGAAGAAGGACAGGCGTTGATTACCACAACGAGATATATCTATGGTAAGTACCCTGATATAAAGAAGCTAAAGAGCATTGGCAACACCAAGTTCATACTAAACAACAAAGCTTACACAGGCAGAGCGGAAGCCAATATCTATGACGAGATAGACAAGGTTACTGATACATTCTACTTTGACATTCCTGCCATTATAGACGAGGAAACCTATAACAAGGTGCAGAAGAAGTTAGCTAACAACAGAACCACCACCCCTTATCCGAGAGCTACCAAGTACCTATTACAGAAACTTATCAAGTGTTCCATATGTGGAGCATTCTACACAAGGCTGCACTCCAATAAGAGAGATACCGTACACTTCAAATGCACAAGTGACAAGAATAGTCTGACAGGCTGTAAGAGCCAAGTCTATCTGAATGAAAGGATTGTAAACCCTATAATATGGAACTTCGTAAAGGAACAGTTGTTCTATGTCGGTAAGATGAATGTGGAGCAACGTCTTGAAGCTATTGCAGGAGAGAACGATAACAAGAGTAAAGCCATTGAGGAACAGGATGCACTTAAAATATCTTATAAGGAGCAGGAGAACAAACTTACAAGGTTGGAGGACTTATATTTGGATAATGACATAGACAAGAACCGTTACAAGGAACGGAAGTCCAAGATTGAGAAAGAGCTTTCATCCATAAAGGCTCAAATGGATAGACTGACAGACAGAATAAGACTGTCAGATTTCAACATCAAGCGGTTCAACAGTACGGACTTTACGGAGCAATATTTTAAAGAGGTGGAAGCAGACCTTGAAAAGCAGATGAAAGTCCTTCGTGAGTACGTGAAAGGCATTTACCCCTTATACATAGACAAGGTTTATTGTTTCCTGAAGGTTGATACCATTGAAGGAATATTCAATATATTCTACGAACCACGAAAGGCTCAACAAAAGTGCGCCTACTTCATCAAAGACACATTGGCACAGTACCACCCTGACATACGGAACTTCTATACTCCCAATAACACATTACTGACAGACAGTGATGAAGTGGATGCTTACTACACATTGGAGGAAATGAAAGAGATTTGTAGCAGGAACGGGTTTGAAGTCCGATACAGGGAATGATTGCAGCAGCCGTTAAAGGAATTAGAACGATATGCCTGCCTTTAGACCAAATTTTACTAAAATGGGACAGAATCATTCAGACCATAATAAAGATAATTATTATTACTTTTGTCCCATAATTCAAACGATTAAACTTTAAATTCAGATTATGATAGAGAATACCAACTTGGAGTTAAAACTCGTTGAAATTCGGGACAATCAATATATGTCAGACCTCTACCCTGACGGTCTGCCGAGTAATGCCATTATTGATAAGACTTTAACAGCCAAAGGAGCTACAACTTGTGAATTGGATGAAAGATATGCCAAACGTAACTCCATAATCATTGAACCCAATGTTCCCGTAATTGACAGCAAGCAAGTCAAATACTCAAACTTGTTGGGAGTGCGTGAAGGAGTTACGGATTACGATGTTAAGAAATATCTGCTCGACAAGTCCATACGTTACAAGAAGATTATAGTAACTCCTGAAAGCTATTCCAAAGTCAAACAGGCGGCTGAATATGCAGGTGTAAACCTCTTTAAAGACTTCTTCCTGCTTATAGATGAGTGCGAGAAAGTAGTACAGGACTCAAATTTTAGACCTGCCATAGTTCAGCCATTCTTCGACTTCTTTAGCTTTGACAACAAGGCATTGATTTCAGCTACTCCATTATCACCCAAATTAAAAGGTTTTACCAAACATTCGTTCAGTCATATCAAGATTGTACCCACTTACGACTACAAGAAGAATCTATCGTTAATAGGCACGAATAACGTACAGTTGGAGTTCTTAAAGCAAATATCCTTGAACGATAACAAGAAAGCTATATTCCTAAACTCACCTGACTATGCAAAGACCTTGATAGATAAAGCAGACATCAGGAACCACAGTAAAATCTATTGCTCCAATCAGGAGAACGCCATTAACAAACTCCATGAGGACGGCTACAAGGCTTCTGACAGCTTCGTGTCGGGTGAGATATTGGAACAGTACAGCTTCTTTACGAGCAGGTTCTATTCAGCAGTAGATTTAGATACTCCTGACAAGCCTGATATAATAATGGTTACAGACTGTTTGAGCAAGGCTCAGACCATGATTGACCCTTTCACCCATTCCGTCCAAATAACAGGCAGGTTTCGTTCAGGAATTGGTAACATTACACATATAACGAATTGGAAGGAGGATTTAAAGCCTAAATCTCGTGAAGAAATCATTGAAGATATGGAAGCACAGAGTAAGGTCTATAATATGCTTGCAGACTTAAAGGAAACTCTTACAGGCAGGGAAAGGCAGCTTCTGACCGAGATACAGGAGCGCATCCCAATTTATAAGGTCTTGTTTAGAAATAATGATTACAAAGGAAAGGTAAACCCGTTCTTGGTAGAATGTGACATTCAGAAGTCCAAAGTCGAATCGTTCTACCAAGACTTACAGTCATTAAACAATGCTTACAATGAGACAGGACATTTTAATGTGTCGTACCATTATGAGCATTACAAAGAGAAACCTAAAGCTGTAAAAGCTAAACCATTGTCAAGAGAGAGAAAGTTACAGATATTGGAACGGTTGCAGGATTTAAAACCCGAAGGACTGGTTTTGAAATTTCTTACCGAAGAACAACAGGAAGAATTGAGGTCTTTAAGACATGAAGCTCCCGAACTGTGCAAGTACTATGAGAAGTTCGGCATGGATAAGATTATAGAAATCGACTATGATTTAGCTACCATGAAACGGCAACTTAAATCCGCACATAAGAAGGAGATTTGCTTCGTACCAATAGATGAAATCCATAGCACTTTTATAATAGGCAGACCATATTCAGAGAATGAGATAGTAACCAACTTACAGACCATATATGATAAATATGAGCTTGTGGATGATAACGGTAAACCTTTACAAGCTAAGGCTACCTACTTGGATAAATATTTTAGACTTTCTGACAGAATGACCATACCCAAAACCCGCCTTAAAGGGTACATTCCACTTGAAAAGAGATATTCACTTGAATAGTCCGATATTGGGACAGAATTATTAAAATCAATCTTTATTATGGTCTGAATAGTTTTGTCCCAATTCATAAAAATTTGAAGTTGAAAGCATTCTCAGATATAAATTTGTGAGACCGAGCGAAGCGAAGGTTGAACCCGATAGCTGAACTGAACCCGATAGCTGAACTGTGAACGCTACTACACCCCTTTAAACTCCCCCTCTCACCAAGTGAAAGAAAAATGAGTTTAAGCATAGACCTGCCCACCCCCTCAATCATTATAAATTTTACTATTCACCTCACATCATTCATGGACTTCTTAAAGCGATACACAATACAGACATAATGGTAATACTGTCTAATTGTAAATATCACTTAAAAGTAATTCAGTGAATTGTAGTAAAGTCCAAATCGTAACGGAGCAATCCAAAACGATATGGACTTTACCAATTTCAGAGTTAATTCAATCAATAACCATTTAATTCAATTTCATTATGAGAGATTTAGTAATTATGCCAGCTATGGCACAGCGTAGAGAATCATTAAACATGGGTGAGTTTGCAGAAGAAGCAATCATTGTGGAAGAAGTAACAGCACCCAAAAGAGTAAATCATTTCATTGAAGCAAATACACAGGAAGTAACCTTACAGCACCTACAACAAGACTGCATCATTCCAAGTTTTGCATCAATGGAAGAAACCATTAGCCACCAATCCTTTATAGGTGCAGTAGTGGATGCAGCTAAGGATTACTTTCATGGAGAACAGTTTGATATGCCAGAGATTAGAATCTCACACCCTATCAATGGTAGAATACCAAGTGCATTGGGTAAGAAAGCATCTGAATTGACAGACGAAGAGAAAACTTTATTCTATCAGAGAATGTGTTTCTGCTTTGAAATTCCATCCATTGTACATGATGAATACGGTAATCGTTTAGCGTTATCCATTGGTGGAGTGAGAGCATATAACGAGATTAACCTATACAGTAAGAAATCTGTTGAGAGATTTAAAATCTTCATAGGATTTAGGAATAGAGTTTGCAGTAATCTCATGCTCACCACTGACGGTTTGCAGGATAAGATAGAAGTCCTAAGCGTACAGGAACTATATGCAGCAGCATTGAATCTGTTCCATGCTTACAATCCATCCAAAGACCTGCATCTGTTAAGGACACTTGGGCAGATGTCAATCTCAACGAGTGAGTTCTGCCAGATAATAGGCAGGATGAGATTATATCAAGCTCTTACACCCAACCAACAGAAACGCTTACCTCGTCTATTGTTGGGAGACAGTCAGATTAATGCAGCTTGCAGAGCATTCGTTTCTGATGTGAATTTCAAGAGTACGGGGGACAGCATTACAGGCTGGCAGCTCTTAAACCTGCTCAATGGTTCTGTAAAGTCAAGTTACATTGATAACTTCTTGGAGAGGAATCTTAACTGTACAGAGTTTGTACAAGGCATTCAACGTGCCAAATTAGGAGATAGTGAATACGCTTGGTTCTTGGGCTGAGTGGATTGTTGATTGAGAGAGGAAGGGACATCATTAAGTTGGTGTCCTTTCTTTATTTCTACCAACTTATTAAACATTGTACATTATGGATATAGATTATACTGTAGGTGAAGTGGAACTGTCCTACAAACCCAAATTCAAGAAACTGCATAAGGTAGTCAGTTCTGAGGATGCTTATAGATACTTACTTCCTACCTATAAGGAGGGTACAATCTGTTACAAAGAATATTTCAAAGTCTTGTTTCTAAACCAAACCAGCCAAATTTTAGGTTACACTCTCATTTCAGAGGGAGGAATTACTGAAACTTGTGCTGATGTAAGAGTAATTTTACAAGCTGCATTGCTTACCAATTCAGTAGCTCTTATTCTTGCTCATAACCACCCAAGTGGTAACACGAAACCAAGCAGGCAGGATATGGAGATTACTAAACAGGTTAAGGATGCTGCAAGACTTATGAGAATTACAGTTTTAGACCACCTCATATTAACAGATACAGGATATTACAGTTTTGCTGACGAGGGAGAATTATAATAAGGTAAAGGACACTCTAATTCTAAATTGGGTGTCCTTATCATATTCACTTTGATAATTAGTGAATATTCCTTTAATAATCAATGAGTTAGCAAACATAACTAAAAATTAATATTCACTTCTATTCATTTCATTATAAAACAGAACATTATGTCACTTAAATATTCAAGCACAACCGCAGACTATCTTGTTTGGTCTGATGCAATGAACCTCATAAGGAAGTTAGCCAAAGACGAGAATTATAAAATCTCACTTCTTATAGCTTTAGGATGCTTCACAGGATTAAGAATATCTGATATTCTATCTCTAAGATGGAAGCAGATATTAGATGCTGACGAGTTTACAGTAATTGAGAAGAAGACAGACAAAGTAAGGACTATCAGACTGAACCCCCAATTACAACATCATATTAAAGAGTGCTACGAGCATATAAATCCTGTTGGAATCAATGCACCAATTCTTATAAGTCAGAAAGGCACTATCTTCACAGTTCAGAGAATCAATATCATTCTTAAAGAGGTGAAGAAGAAATACAAGTTAAAGATTAAGAACTTTAGTTGCCATTCGCTTAGAAAGACATTTGGTAGGCAGGTCTATAATATGAATAGTGATAATGCTGAACTTGCCTTAGTAAAGCTGATGGAATTGTTCAACCATAGTTCTGTTGCCATTACAAAAAGATACTTGGGACTAAGGCAGGAAGAGATTCTACAGACTTATGACTGTTTGAGCTTCTAATTGATTGGGACAGGATTATTAAGATTCATCTTTATAGTGGTCTGAATAGTTCTGTCCCAAATCCATAGAATATTGAGCTTAGATACATCTAAAGTCCAATCTTGGTAGTTTGGCATTTCAGCCTTATAGAAGTAAATCAATTATATAAGTTTACAGACTTTAGAACTATCTCAACTCTTATTAATCATGTTACAGGTAGCACTTCTTGAATATCCAACAATATACTGACTTAAAGATGATAATTCAAGGTGGGTAAGAATATTCAGAATTTAGTCTTTATATGGGAAGAAGTGAATTTGATACCCACATGGATTTACAAAGTTCAGATGCAACTCTTATTAAATATCCCATTCAGACCATGTTTGAGGGCATAGAATTTACTATTAATCCACACTTCATACCTAATGATTTAAAACCTTTCATTATCTTTGCATCAATTCCAATGAACTAATGTGTTAGGGAGTTGGAAGGACATATTTAACGAAAGGTGTTATTGAAATTATCTTCTACATTCAAACTTCGCAACTTTGATATTGGCACGAAGATGATAGCAATAGCACCCACACATTTGATATATATTCATCGGTTAGGTGAACTATATACCTTTTGGTGTGGGGCTATTGTTTTATCCGTGCCAAAGGTAATGCGAAGACCTGAATGTAGGATAAGACAGATATAGTTCCCACACCTCTTTTATTTATGGCTTGCCGTAGGGAACAGGTGAGCGTAGATTAAACTCGATAATGAAAATATTTAGATTATTGGCAGCTTCATTATTAGTTGCCGTATGCGCAGGATTTAGTTCTTGTGGCGATGATGAATTGGAAGAACATCAAACAGAAGTAATGTTCATTGATGGAGATTCTTTTTCTACTTATGGACTGAATTTCAGAGATTATGAATGCTATGGCTCTTTCCATTGGGGGAATATTAATCATTTCTCAGGCTTGAAGAATAATCATCTATGGATTAGTTCTTATGATAGGACGACTAAAGAAAAACTTTGGGAATGGACTGATAATAGAACTTTTGACAAAAAACGTACAGTTCATGTTGGATATGGAGAATATAAGGATATTGAAATATCAAGCATTACCACCTATGGAGCTTGCGCCAAGAACAACATCTTCGTTGCGAGTGTCAGTTATAATGGTGAGTCATACAATGAAGATAATATCTTGTTCAAAACAGCAGCAGGAACGCTCAAAGAAATAAAAAACGACTATCGTGCATATATTACTGATTGGTACAAGGAATCTGTGTTCGTTGGGAATTGTTGCTATAACGACATGGGAGATACACTTTATGTTAGCCAAGTAAACAATGGCGCAGTAGGAGGGACACCTATTTCTTATGAAGAATCTGTTAGCGTCAATGTTGATGTTAATTTTGATGTTAATGTCAATGATTTTCTAACACAAATCACTGCGTCAAGAATTAATTATAAAACATATAAGAACGTTTGGTACACGAAGCATAAACCTCCATTTGAAATTTTCTCTGACACCAAGAAAGAATGTACATTACTTGACAATTCCACCAATATATGGAAGTACAAATTAGACCTCTTATATTATGACGGAACGAAGAAAGATTATACATTTTACCTAAATATTGAGAACGGCACAATCTCTGAAACCCAAAATGTTTCTCCCCTTGTTGGTAGTTGGGTTTATATCACAGATGAAGGATATAAAGAGATTATCACTTTTTACAGTGATAACACTGGTCGTTGGGAGTCAGTGAATATACATGACAACACTTCCAATTTAGACCCATTTACTTATACAATGGATGATAAGGAGGATAAGTTTATTATTGATTTTGGAGATAATTCACCCGAAACGTACTATTATAACATATCTGACAATAAGATGAAATTGATGTACGAGGACGGACATGTAGAACTTTATACCAAGCAATAAATTCTTATTGTAGCATAAGCAGCATTTGAGGAAACTCTTATGCTGCTTTTATTTCATTATAAGCCAATCTTTACTACCTTTGCAGTACAAATAATGTGTTCTTTGGTTTAGTGTACATTAATTACTGCAAGACCATTAGCAGCAAACGCTTGATTGTGCATAAGAGCATCTTTAAACGTTACAAGTCCATATAACAGCACTTATACGAGTTATGAGAATTGTTAAGAGGTGGAATCGTGGTCTGTTGATAGGCACATATCATAATCTAATTAATAATTAACTATTAAAATAAAAGATTATGACAAATAGAGAACAAGCAAGGAGAATGTTCGATAGAACTAATTCTTTTCTGATTTCAGTAAATCAGGTGTCTAAAATCTCTAATGAAGAGATTGTTAAACGTTTAGTAAAGGGACTCTTATTTTGTAAAGTTACCTATACAAAGGCGTTTAATGCTATATACGATAATATTGAAAACTTAACTAAGGTTGAGTTTGTAAAAGTTACCGTAAATAGAATGGAGGACACCTTATTTAAGCTGGACTTTGAGAAAGTTACTTCGCTGAATGAATTGGCTAAATCATATTTCATCATTTATGATGTCAATGCTGCTATAGCTGCATTCCTTTATAAGGAGACTTACTCAAACCTATCAATTAACGCATTCTTCTACAGGTGTAGTTATATTGGTTTTATGTCGGACATAAGTGGAAAGGTAACACTTCCATTAAATCCGAAGATTATAACAATACCTGACGAAGAAACTTTAGAAGCTTTACGGGATGAATATGAACGTAAGCAAGAGGAAGCTATGAATATAGACCTTCCCGCAGACTACGTAGTTGAAACGACAGAGGATGCAGGATATAATCTCTTGCCTGATAATGTCGAAGAAGCTATCATCGTAGAATGATTAAAGTTAGAGGAATTTAGAGGCAACTCTAAATCAAAGTAACGCAAGTTACATAATGTACACATCCGAGACACATTATTTGTTCTTACCCAATCAAGAGAAGTACTGAGTAACAATATAAGTAGTCTATAATGCTCCCAACCCTGTAAATCATATTTAACAATCATAATTACTTTCATATTATACTGATTTACAGCTAATTATTTAATCAATAATGTTTTTAGTTTAATAAATATGGATGAGTTCGACCAGGTGAGCGTCAAGCATCAAGGCTTCTTGAAGCATCTGTTGCAGAAGCCGGTAGTCAATCTGCGCAAGCCTTATGCTACACAGGTGGAGTCGGTGAAGCGTTATGCTTCGTTTATTGCCACGAGCAACCATACGGATTTATTGGGTGATCCTTCCGGTAGCCGTCGTTTCATCTGCATTGAGGTGAAGGGGATGATAGACAATGCACAGCCGGTCGAGTATACCCAACTCTACGCGCAAGCTGTGGCCGCTCTGAATAATAACGAACGTTACTGGCTGACGCACGAAGAAGAAGCGTTGCAGATGCAGGCGAATGAAGAGTTTCAACAGCGTCCTTTGTTTGAGGATCTGTTCTTTCAATATTATCGTCCGGCCCTACATAAGGAAGAAGGTGTAAAGGCTTCTGCCGGAGAAATTTACCTCTCGTTGCAGAAAAAGAGCGGAGTAAAACTTCCAATGAGTAATGTTTCCGTCTTCGGCCGCTTCCTGAAGAAACTGGGGTTAATGACGCAGCTGGCGAGTAGGGGACGGTTGTATTTGGTGGTTGAAAAGTAGGAAATAGTGGTAGATATGAGTTGATGGTGGTAGATATTTTTTTATCTGCCACCATTGGGGAAATGCTTTGTTGATGAGAGTTTGGGTGAGGAATGGTAGATGTGGTAGAATATTTTTATTACGTCTCTTTTGATATGATTTCCGATATTTTCTGTAATATTGCATTTACGATAAAATTGAATACTGATTATGGATACATTAAGTCTCACAAAAGCAATATCATTGTTCATCCTAACTTTAATACAAAGAGACGATGGACAAAAGAACAAAATTTTGGAGATGCCGGCAAATGGCACGTGTGTTTAGGGCTCGTATGATTCTTTATGCCGCTTATGGACATTGCATTATCCGTGAAGATGGTAGCTGTTATGAACATCCTCATTGGTTTGAATTGGCAAAGGATAAATGGGCGCAGGTTTATAAAACTACGGGAACTCCGTGTAGTTGTTGGATGTGTAGAGGAGCGGAGTACGACCGCAAGGAATATAAGAAAGAAACTTTGCGTATCATCAAAGAATCAGAAGATTAATGTTTAATGAAAAGAAATATGATGTTGAAAGGTAAAACAATTCTTGACGGTTTGTAAGTGTTTAATAGAGCCATGCATTATTATTGGCTTAAAGATCTTACAAACAAATGAGTAGAAGTAGAAAAAAAACTCCTGCCAGTACTATTGCGTGTTGTAAATCGCAAAAGAAGGACAAGCAAATGTGCAATCGTCTTTTTCGTAGTAAATCCAAACAGTATATTCGTGAGGGTAAGGAACTTCCTTACAGGCTTCGTGAAGTGATGAATGTTTGGAGCTTTGCCGGTGACGGTAAAGTTTACTGGGGATATGATTGGCAAGGAGTTGAGAAATTGATGAGAAAGTAATTGAATATCTTCCTTTTTGCGCTTTCGTGCAGAGGGGAAGATGTTTTGAATGACCCTCTGAAACAAATCATTACTTATTTCCCGATGCAGCATATTATGCTAATTGACTATCAATATTTTATGGCTTAAAAGATAGAAGGCTCAAAAATTTACTTGTTTTTTCGCCGAAAATCGAAGATTTAACGTTTTTAACCTTAGTTTATCTTCAAACGAAGGGAAAAAGAGAAAAATGGCTCTCTTTTGTTCCGAAGCCTCCGGTTCGCAAAGATAAGGCATATTGGTGATTATTTCGCCGATTATGGCTGTAAAATAGAGGGTAATTTTACGGATTTTCTGGTGGGCTTTTGGTGGCTTGATAAGGAGAAAATCTTGCTTTGCTTTTGGGTTAGGATTTCGGATGCTTTTGCAGCCAAATGAGAAAGTCGGCAGATATGGTTCGGTTCGGCTTTGGCGAAGCCATTTCTTTTCCTCCCTTTGTTAGGTTTACTTTAATGCTCGTATATATGAATACGGAGATAAAGTAAAGTTGCTTTTCATTTGGAATAGCCAATCTAATCTTGAGATTTGTGTTTATGTAACGAATAATATATTGTTTGTTATATGGGTGTATTGGCGCTTACAAACAATATGATAGCATTTGCATTTTCCAAAGTAAAATCACCTTGTCTTTCGCACTTTTCCAAAAATGCTTGTCGGAATCTGCTGCAAAGACATTGGATTCGCTTGGAAAAGTGTAGAACCATTATATTGTACTTGTTTTAGCCATCTCTTCTAGTTTTGTGAGTTTTCCTTTTAATATATCATTAAATAGATAAAATCTAATATCTTTGTATATTATATGATGAGTTGATTATGACAAAGAATACAATGGGAACCAAACTGCCTCGAAAATTGGTGCAGAAGATGTCGATTGTAGGAGAACAGATTAAATTGGCTCGCCTACGAAAGAATCTGAGTGTGGCTCAAGTGGCGGAACGTGCCACTTGCTCTCCATTAACCGTGTCCCGAATAGAGAAAGGTGCGCCGACCGTAGCCATCGGAATCTACTTGCGTGTGTTGTATGCTTTACAGCTTGACGATGATATTCTGTGGCTGGCCAAAGAAGACGAGTTGGGAAAAGCTTTGCAAGATTTGAGTTTGAAAACAAGGAAAAGAGCTTCAAAAAAGGAATAGAGCACATGTTCTCCTATACATAAGTTGCAATTTGCTCTTTGGGAATAAAAAAATATGGCTCAAAATTTTGTGTTATGTTATAAAAACATTATGTTCGCATTGCATAATAAATAAGATATATGAAATTCGTTGATAGAATAGATGAAGCTGCACGATTAAAGGATGCTCTTGCAAGAGAGAAGTCCTCGTTAGTCGTGATGTACGGTCGCAGACGGTTGGGTAAGTCAACGCTTATCAAAAGGGTGCTGTCGGATACGGATGTTTATTTCCTTGCCGATCGTTCTGAAGGCCAACACCAAAGGATATTGTTTGCAAAAGTGATAGCACAGGTGTTTCCAGATTTCGACAAACTGACATATCCGGATTGGGAATCTATGTTTCGCGCGGTCAATTATCGAACAGACAAGCGTTTTACTTTATGTTTGGATGAGTTTCCGTATCTTGTAGAGCAATCTTCTGAACTGCCGTCTGTGCTACAAAAACTGGTTGATGAAAAGCAGTTGAAGTATAATCTTGTGCTTTGCGGTTCGTCACAAAATATGATGTATGGATTGTTTCTTGATTCTACTGCACCTCTCTATGGTCGTGCTGATGAGATCATGAAACTTGCACCGATACGTTTGCCATATATTCAAGAGGCTTTGAGCCTTGATGCGATGAATGCCATTGAAGAATATGCTGTTTGGGGAGGTGTGCCGCGTTATTGGGAACTAAGGGAAAACCAAAATTTACTTAATGATGCTTTGTGGCACAATATCCTTTCTGTAAATGGGACTCTTTACGAAGAACCGATAAAATTGTTTCAGGACGATGTAAAGGATATTGTTAAGACTTCGACGATAATGTCTTATATCGGTACTGGCGCAAATCGGCTTTCTGAGATTGCCGCAAGATGCAATGAGCCTGCAACCAACCTGTCGCGTCCATTGAAGAAACTTATTGATCTCGGATTTTTGGAGAAAGATGTTCCGTTTGGGATTGATGAAAAGAATGCGAAAAAGAGTCTTTACAAGATAGCCGATCCGTTTATGGCGTTCTACTATCAGTTTGTTGTTCCTAATCGTTCGTTCATTGAACTTGGTCGTCGTTTACCCATAGAACAGGCTTTGACTGCTCATTTCTCTGAGTATGTGAGTATGCAGTGGGAAAAACTGTGTCGGGATGCTGTCACAGGAAATCTTGTTAATGGAGTAGTTTATGGCAAAGCAAAACGTTGGTGGGGCTCTGTTCTCAATGAGGATAAGAAGCCGGAACAGGTCGAGTTCGATGTAATGGCTGAATCGCTTGATAAAAAGTTTCTGTTGGTCGGAGAATGCAAATGGACAACAGGGGAGAATGGTAAACAGCTAACTGCTGAACTTCTCCGCAAAGCTAATCTGCTGCCGTTTGCTAAGAATTATATTATTGTTCCGGTGCTGTTCTTTAAGAACGCTCCGAAAGATGATGCTGGGAATGCAATGTTGCCGGAAGATGTTGTTGAGTTAATGAAATAAAGGAATCTCAAATCCACTATTTGACAGAGTTATTAGATGGCAAAAAAAACAATAAATAAAGAACTTACAGGTGCACAGGACTTATACAATTTCTTGTTTGAGGCTTGTAATATAATACGCGGTCCTGTAAGCCAAGATAATTTTAAAGATTATATCACGCCTTTGCTTTATTACAAGCGGATATCTGATGTTTATGATGAAGAAACAGAAGAAGCTTTAATATCAAGTGGTGGTGATAAGGAGTATGCATCTCTGCCAGAGCAACATCGTTTTGTTATTCCTGATGGTTGTCATTGGCAAGAAGTCAGAGAACGCATAGAAAATCTTGGAGCAGCCATAGTCGGTGCTATGAGACAGATAGAGATAGCAAACCCTGATACATTGTATGGGGTGCTATCTATGTTTTCATCTCAGAAGTGGACTAATAAGGCAATTCTCAATGACAGTAAGATTCGTGACCTGATAGAACATCTATCAAAACGAAAACTTGGTAATAAGGATTACCCTGCGGATTTAATGGGTGATGCTTACGAGATACTATTAAAGAAGTTTGCCGATGACAGTAAGGCCCAGGCCGGAGAGTTTTATACTCCTCGTTCTGTTGTGAGATTATTAGTGCATATTCTCGATCCGCAACCTGGGGAAACTGTATATGATCCTGCTTGTGGTAGTGGAGGAATGCTTATCGAAGCTATACGATATATGCACGATGATTCTCTTTGCTGTGGAAGTATATTCGGACAAGAGAAGAATGTCGTGAATGCGGCCATTGCTAAAATGAATCTATTCCTGCATGGTGCATCTGATTTTAATGTAATGCAAGGCGACACATTGAGAGACCCAAAAATTCTTCAAGGTGGTAATATCGCCAAATTCGATTGTGTTATAGCAAACCCTCCATTTTCTCTTGAAAATTGGGGAGCAACGGAATGGAGTTCAGATAAATATAAGCGCAACATTTATGGCACACCGAGTGATAGTTGTGGAGACTATGCGTGGATTCAGCATATGATATGTTCAATGTCTTCTGGCAAGGGGCGTATGGCTGTTGTAATGCCACAAGGTATTCTGTTTCGTGGAAATCAAGAAGTAGAAATAAGGAAACAATTAGTCGAAAGTGATTTGATAGAAGCCGTTGTTACATTAGGAGATAAATTGTTTTATGGTACTGGACTTTCACCGTGCTTTTTGATAATACGAAGAATGAAACCGGCTCATCATTCCGGACGGATTCTGATGATAGATGGTTCCAAAATTCTAACTCAAAAGAGAGCGCAGAATATTTTAGCAGAGAATGATATAGATAGGTTATATTCACTTTATCAAAATTACTCCGATGAAGAGGACTATTCTCGAATCGTTACGTTGCAGGAGATAAGAGATAAAGAGTATAATCTTTCGCCCAATCGCTATGTGGTTTACCACAAGGAGGAAATTCGTCCTTATGCGGAAGTGTTGGCAGAGTTCAAACAAGCATACGAAGATGTGAAGCGATTGGAGAAAGAATTTTCATTACTCATTAACGCATAATCAATATGGCAGAAAAAGTAAAACAATATCGTCATCCGGACGACCCTATTACGCTCGATGAACTTAAAGGTTTCCTTTGGGCGGCTGCCACTCATTTGCGTGGTCAGATTGATGCGGCAGGATATAAAGAGTATATTTTCCCTTTGCTTTTTTTCAAACGCATTTCCGATGTTTATGATGAACAGTTTGAAGGATTCGTGTGTGAAGGAGGAGTTGAGTATGCAGGTATGCAAGTAGAAGATATCCCCATCCGCATTCCTGATGGTGCGCACTGGAGAGATGTTCGTGAGGTGACGGAAAATGTTGGTAATAAATTAGTCGAGGCGTTTATTGCCATAGAACAAGCCAATCCTGCCAAAGAAATGGATGGCAGAAAAATCGGAGGATTGGAGGGAATTTTTGGTCCAAAGGATGGTTGGACCAACAAGGCGAAGATGCCCGATAGTATCATTACTTCGTTGATTGAGGATTTTTCTAAATATACGTTGAGCCTAAAGGCATGTCCTGCCGACGAAATGGGGCAGGCATACGAATACCTTGTTGGAAAGTTTGCCGATGATGCTGGGAATACAGCTCAGGAGTTCTATACGAATAGAACAGTCGTTCAACTTATGGCTGAAATACTGCAGCCCCAACCGAATGAAAGTATTTATGACCCGACTTGCGGTTCTGGGGGAATGTTGGTCAAATGCTTAGACTATCTTCGCAATAAAGGAGAAGAGTGGCAGAGTGTGCAGGTGTTCGGACAAGAGGTAAACGGTTTGACATCTTCTATTGCACGAATGAATCTTTATTTGAATGGAGTTGAAGATTTTTCGATTGCCTGTGCTGACACGTTGGAGAATCCAGCGTTTTTAGATGGAAGCCATCTTCGAAAGTTCGATATTGTTCTGGCAAATCCTCCTTATTCAATCAAAGAATGGAATCGTGAAAAATTCATGAATGATAAGTGGGGACGTAATTTCTTAGGAACACCTCCGCAAGGGAGAGCTGATTATGCCTTTTTTCAACATATTATTGCTTCGATGGATAAAAATACAGGTAGGTGTGCTATATTGTTTCCCCATGGTGTACTATTTCGTGATGAAGAATATGAACTGCGCAAAAAATTAGTTGAAATAGACATTGTAGATTGCGTAATTGGACTTGGTCCCAATCTATTTTTTAATGCTTCTATGGAAGCTTGTATTATTATCTGCAAAAATAGAAAAGAAGATAGTCATAAAGGTAAAGTTCTTTTTATTGATGCAAGAGGTGAGGTAACAAGAAGGAATGCAGAAAGCTATTTAGAAAATGTACACATCCAAAAAATTATTTCTGCCTATAAAAATTTTGAGGATATAGAATATTTCGCAAAAGTTATTGATAAAGATAATATATTAAACAATAAGAGTTTGCTTAGTATTCAAAGTTATGTAGAGCAAAAGGGAACGAATGAAATATTCGATTTGGATAAATCTCTCCTAAAATGGATAAATATTTCAAAATCAATGCATATCGAAGTTTCTAATCTTTTAAGTATGCTAAAACATGAGTAGGATAAAGTTTGGAGATGTCGTTAAAGATGTCAAGATAAATATAGATCGTCTAAATAATCCGTATGAATTTTATGTTGCAGGTGATCATATGGATTCGGAGGATTTAACCACACATAGGAAAGGTCGTTTTGCAACAGATGATGTTGGACCTGCTTTTATTCGTGTTTTTAAACCAGGTCAGATTTTGTATGGCTCAAGAAGAACATATCTAAAGAAAATAGCTGTTGCTGATTTTGAGGGAATATGTGCTAATACAACTTTTGTTCTTGAAACAAAAGATCCTCTTGTACTTGAACAGCGTTTGTTGCCATTCATTATGCTATCAAAGGATTTTACGACTTGGTCGATAGCTAAATCAAAAGGTTCTACAAATCCTTATGTGTTATTTTCTGATTTGGCGGATTTTGAGTTTGAATTACCTCCATTAGAGGAACAAAAAGTTCTTGCGGATAAATTATGGGCTGCCTATCGATTGAAGGAAGCCTATAAAAAACTACTTGTTGCCACTGATGAAATGCTGAAATCGCAATTTATCGAGATGTTCGGAGGCAAACCCATTAATGGAACTATAAGAGACCTTACAGAGCAGAATATAGCAAGTGTGAAAAGAACCTTTGATAAGAATGACTATATTGAGTATATCGATATATCATCTATTGATAATACAACTCGTACTATTTTGGGAACAACACAATACATAGTGAAAAAGGCTCCATCAAGAGCACAACAATGTGTCAAGAAAGGTGATATTCTTGTATCAATGGTACGTCCAATTAATAGGAATATAGCATTGATAACTAAAGATATGCCCAACTTGGTTGCATCTACCGGCTTTTGTGTATTACGTCCTAAAGAAGGATGTAGAGAATATATATTATCAGTAGTTTTATCTGATGCATATACTGAGAAGATGTGTGACAAGGCAAGTGGAGGTTTGTATCCTGCTGTGAGTAATGGGGATGTTCTATCTTATGAAATTCATGTAGCTGATGATATCTTGCTAAGGAAGGTTTCAGCAATAATAATTCAGGCTGATAAATCAAAATTTGAATTGCGTAAATCAATAGATGCAATAGATAAAGTAATTAAAAGTTTAATTAACAATTAAAATTATAGCCATATGATTGACAGAACAGTAAAATTTCCCCAAATAGGTGATGTGTCAAGTACACAATCGTATGTGCTTGTTGGGGCGAATGGTAGTGGAAAAAGTCATTTGGGAGCATGGATTGAAAAAAATAATGATAAAGTTTTACGTATCTCTGCTCAACGTGCATTATCTATTCCTGATACTATTAACATTATAAATGAAGAGGCT
The DNA here is from genome assembly GCF_023656795.1 of Parabacteroides caeci. Taxonomy (NCBI): domain Bacteria; kingdom Pseudomonadati; phylum Bacteroidota; class Bacteroidia; order Bacteroidales; family Tannerellaceae; genus Parabacteroides; species Parabacteroides caeci. The sequence goes on along the minus strand of NZ_JAMOKT010000020.1, from coordinate 14,198 downwards.
GCATGGAAAAATATATTCTATGGCAATCCCACTCAAACAGATAAAGGTTATAAATGGCAGTGGGGAAAAGAAACATCTACACTAGTAAATGATTATGAAAGTGTTTTATCAAGTGTCTTTTCTAGGGAGACTGATGAACTTCGAGTATTTAAGGATTTGTGCGATAAAGGGAATAAGCTCAATAGATATGAGACAATAGTTGAAAAAATCAAGATGATTTGGAACCAAGTATTACCACAAAGAGAGCTTGTTCTAGAGAAATTTGAAGCAAAAGCAAAGTACAAAGAGGAGTTATATAAGGCAGGTTCTATGTCTGATGGAGAAAGGGTTTGTCTCTATCTTATTGCGCAATGCTTAATAACTCCTGATGATTATATTATTGTTGTTGATGAACCGGAAATTCACCTTCATACATCTATAATGAAAAGGCTTTGGGGTGAGATTGAAAGGTATTGTCCCAATAAGACTTTTGTTTATATAACCCATGACTTAAATTTTGCAACCTCAAGGAAAACAGCAACCAAGATATGGGTGCAGTCATATGATGGACATGATAGTTGGGAAATTTACCAGATAGAAGATAATGATGACATTCCAGAAGCTCTTTTCTTGGAAGTATTAGGTACTAGAAGTCCCATTCTGTTTGTGGAAGGGGGAAAAACTAGTTATGATTTGCCTTTATATAAAGAAGTTTTCGGTAATTATTTGGTCATCCCATGTGATAATTGTCGAAAAGTTATAGAGTTGACAAAGGCATTTAATAATGAAAAAGTAAAGTCTTTGCACACATATGATGTAAAGGGGTTAATTGATCATGACTTTTTAACTGATATTGAGAAAGATAGTTATCTAAAACAGAATATATATACATTGGATGTGTTAGAAGTGGAGAACTTATTTCTCATAGAACCTTTGATTAAACTTGCGGCCAAGCAAATAGGTGATAATGAGAATGAAGCATTTCAAAAAGTAAGTGATTTTCTTTTTGAACAAATGGAGCAAGGTAAATATGACATAGTCAACTCTATTTGTATAAAAGAAATAAGACACAAACTAAATTGTTTTTCATCTAAAGGCAATAAAGGCGAAGATATACAAAACGACTTAAATAATCATATTTCTGAAATTGATGTAAATGCGATATTTGTTCAGGCTGAAACAAATATCTCAGATATTATTGCAGAAAGGGATTATAAAAAAATGTTGAATGTGTTTAACCATAAGGGAATGTGTCAACGAGTTACTGGTATAATCGGTCTTAAAAAGAAATATCCGCAAGTAGTACTTGATTTGATAAAAGGAGAAAAACGAGATGAGATTATAAGTGCATTATTGGGATACTTGCCAAAGATTGATTGAATTTAAGTTATTCCCTTAGAATAAAGAGCTTAATAAACGGATAGAATAGATAGATACGTTGATACTGCAGCTTAATTGGATAACTAATTTATTAATAATATGATAGAGAATCTGATTAATGACATAGAGCAGGCTATGCTGGGAGTTTTAAACAACGAGCAAATGAGTCAATTGCGAAAGGTATTGGATTATACTTTTCGTGATATCAACGTATCTTCTAAGAACAATGAAGAGTGTAGTGGAAATAGTGAGTTGATAGATATCTTTTTATCGGCCAAAAGAGTTGAAGGATGTTCGGATAAGTCGATGCACTATTATCGAAGTACGTTAAATAATGCAATCAGGAAAATAGGAAAAAATATTCGTCATATTACGACGGATGATTTGCGTAGTTATCTAAATGACTACCAACTAACAAGTGGGGCAACAAAGGTTACGGTAGACAATATACGTCGCATCTTGTCGAGCTTCTTCTCATGGCTTGAGGATGAGGATTATATTGTGAAGAGTCCGGTACGTCGGATTCATAAAGTAAAAGTCGGAAAAACAGTCAAAGAAACATACTCCGATGAAGCGTTGGAACAAATGCGTGACCATTGCGAGGGTATTCGCGATTTGGCTTTGATAGATTTGTTAGCTTCTACCGGTATGCGTGTCGGTGAGTTGGTCAAGCTTAATCGGAACGATATAGACTTTGAAAACCGGGAATGCATCGTTACCGGTAAAGGCGATAAACAACGCCGAGTTTATTTCGATGCTCGTACAAAGATACATTTACAACGTTATTTGGCAGAACGGATAGATGACAATCCTGCGCTGTTTGTTTCGTTATTAGCACCTTACGATCGCTTACAGATAAGTGGCGTGGAAATTCGGTTACGTCGATTGGGACGTGAATTGAATATTCCTAAGGTGCATCCTCATAAGTTTCGCCGCACGTTGGCAACAATGGCGATAGATAAAGGTATGCCCATAGAGCAGGTCCAGCATCTCTTAGGGCATCAAAGTCTTGATACAACATTACAATATGCTATGGTGAATCAGACAAATGTAAAAATGTCTCACCGTAAATTTATTGGTTAGTATGTCGCAATTTATCGAGATGTTTGGGAATCCTCTTTCTTTAAATCAGAAGAATGAGTTGAAAAGATTAGGAGAATGTTGTATTCTAAATCCAAGACGTCCTAACATTGCTCTTTGCGACACCGATAAAGTCTCTTTTATTCCTATGCCGGCGGTAAGTGAGGATGGATATTTGGTAGATATGACTGACGAAGAATATGGAAAAGTAAAAAAAGGCTTTACATATTTTGAGAATAATGATGTCTTGTTTGCCAAGATTACACCTTGTATGGAGAATGGCAAAGGAGCTATTGTACATGGACTTACAAATGGTATAGGAATGGGATCTACAGAATTTCATGTATTGCGGCCAATTAACGGAATATCTAGTCCCTATTGGCTGTTAGCATTAACACGAATGCCTATATTTCGTGAGCGTGCTGCAAAAAATATGTCTGGAACAGGCGGGCAGAAAAGAGTTAGTGCTTCATATCTGGACCATTTTATGGTTGGGTTGCCTGCGATAGAGGAACAAAGGCGTTTTGAAGCAATATATAGACAAGCCGACAAATCAAAATTTGGCGACTTCAAATCGCAATTTATCGAGATGTTTGGAGATAGCTCGGTCGTCCGATTGGAAGACAAAATAGCAACTCAGTCTGGTGGTACTCCGAATACTAAAAAACTTAAGTATTACGAAGGGGGTAATATACCTTGGCTTTCAAGTAGCGAAGTTAATCAAGGATATATTTTTTCTACAGAGAAGTTTATCACTCAAGAAGGTTTAGACAACTCATCTGCAAGGTGGATTCCTAAAGATTCGGTACTTATTGCAATGTACGGAGCTACAGCTGGTAGGGTTGGACTCTCTACAATTCCATTAACCACAAATCAAGCAGTATGTGCGTTGTTACCTTGCAGCTCTTTTAACCCGATATTTTTGTACTATGCAGTATGTCAAAAAACGCCTTGGATGATTTCTCAATGTAGAGGTGCTGCTCAGCCGAATATATCGCAAGGTATAATTCGTTCAATGGAATTGCCAATTCCTCCAATGGCCAAACAAATGCAGTTTGTTTCCATTGCAAAGCAAGCCGACAAATCAAAATCTGTCATTCAAAAAGCTTTAGTATATTTGAATGACATACAGAGTGACGAATTAAGGAAAATCGCTTAATTATTAAATTGATAACAATAAAAATCATAGATATGTTTAACGAAGACAATACAGTGGAGCAAATGCTCATAGAAGCTGCAACCCAAAGTAGTTGGCAGTATGTAAAGTCACAGGATATACCTCGTAGTTCTGATTCTGTCCTTGTTGAATCATGGCTATTGGAAGCTCTTGTCAGGTTAAATCCAATAACACGTCAACAAGCGGAGCAAGTTATTTATAAACTCCGTGCTGCTATTACTTGTGGAGGTAATTATGATGAATTGGTGACTGCCAATGACCGTTTTCGTACATTGTTATTTAATGAAAACACAGAGCCTTTTGGAAAGGATGGTGAATATATACCTATCAGATTCTTTAGCGAAGATGCGGTCGAAGATTATTGTGTAGTGACCAATCAATGGGAGTTTCCACGTAGTTCTGTTGAAGGAGGTAAACGTTTGGATTTGGTTTATCTGATAAATGGAATTCCGGTTTGTGTTGGTGAAGTAAAATCTCCTGTTCGCCCTCAGATAACATGGGCTGACGGAGCCATTGATATGCTGCATTACGAAAAGAGCATTCCAGAAATGTTTGTTCCGAATATATTAACCTTTGCTACAGAAGGCAAAGAACTTCAATATGCCGGCATCTGTGCCCCTGTTGATAAATGGGGACCTTGGTTTAAAGATGAAAGTCGTCAGCATGGCACAATAGAGTCGGTTAAAAGTAACGTAATGGGGTTGGTTCAACCAAACCGACTGCTTGACATATATCGTTACTATAGTGTTTTTACAGGAACATCATCAGGCAAAAAAATAAAAATAGTTTGCCGTTATCAACAATATCTAGGTGGTGAAGCTATTGTTCAGCGTGTCTTAAACACATATCGTGAGAAACAAGGTCCGAAGAAAGGTCTTATTTGGCATTTCCAGGGTTCGGGAAAATCATGGTTGATGGTATTCGCTGCCCAAAAATTACGTTTGCAGAACGAATTACATGCTCCCACTGTTGTTATCGTTGATGACCGTATTGATTTGGAAGATCAGATAACGGGTGATTTTACTCGTGCTGATATTCCCAATATAGAACCTGCAAAGACAAAAGAAGAGTTAGTTGCATTTTTCAAGCAGGATCAGCGCAAGATTTTGATAACGACAATTTTCAAGTTCGGAGATGTTGATAGTGTACTGAATGAAAGAGATAATATCATTTTATTGGTAGATGAAGCACACCGAACTCAGGAAAAGGATTTAGGACAAAAAATGCGCAGTGCACTACCTAATGCATTTTTCTTTGGTCTTACCGGAACGCCTATCAATAAACGAGATAAGAATACTTTTCAATCTTTTGGAGCTGATGAGGATTTAGAGAAAGGTGGATATATTTCAAAGTATACTTTCCAAAATTCTGTTGAAGATGGAGCTACGCTTGAATTGAATTTCCAAACAGTGCCGGTAGAGATGCATCTTAACGAAGCTCAATTACAAGAAGAGTTTGATGAACTGACCGATCAAATATCAGAGGAAGAAAAGAACGAATTAGTAAAACGAACTTCTGTTGAAGCATTTTTTACAGCGGAGAAGCGAATTAACGATGTCGCACGTTATATTGTAAATCACTTCAAAGAGTATGTAGAGCCCACTGGAATGAAAGCTCAAGTCGTGGTATATAACCGAGACTGCTGTGTGAAATATAAGAAAGCGATTGATGCTCTTTTGGGTTCGGAAGATGCAACCACTATCGTTATGCATACGGCTGGCGATAAAGCTGATGAGTATAAGGCATACCGTCGTGATAGAGAACAAGAAAGAAAACTTCTTGACCAATTCCGTGATCCATTGTCACCGATTAAAATGGTGATTGTCACTTCAAAGCTGTTGACAGGTTTTGATGCTCCAATTTTGCAATGTATGTATCTTGATAAACCAATGAAGGATCATACGTTGTTACAAGCTATTTGCCGTACGAATAGAAAGTACAATGTTGATAAGAAATGTGGTCTGATTGTAGATTTCGTCGGTGTATTTGATAATGTAGCCAAAAGCCTTGCTTTTGATGAGGAGACGGTAAAAACGGTTGTAAAGAATATTGATGAGATAAAAGTGTTGATACCTCAATTTTTGCAAGAGTGTATTGACTTTTTCCCTGGTGTAGACCGGACAATCGGTGGTTGGGAAGGTTTGCAAGCTGCCCAGCAATGTTTACTTGATGAGTCTACAAAAACGAATTTTGCAAAACATTTTTCACGATTGGCTAAAGCTTGGGAAACTGTAAGCCCGGATGCAATGCTGGCTGCTTATCAGGCGGATTATACTTGGCTGGCTCAGGTATATCAAAGTGTACGTCCTGTTAGTACCGGAGGATCACTCATATGGACTTTATTGGGTGCTAAAACCATTGAAATCATTCATCGTAACATTGATACAATTGATATTGGGACTCCACTTGAGGATCTTGTGGTAGATGGAGATGTAATTGATATGGTGTTGGAGCAAGCCAAAGACAATCCTAAAAAGATATTGGAAGTGGAAAAAATGCTTCGTTTGAGGTTAGGAGAGCATCATGGAGACCCTAATTACAAGGTATTTGCTGAGAAGTTGGATGAACTGCGCCGTCATATGGAGGAGAATCTTATAACTAGTATTGATTTCCTCCAAGGATTGCTCACCCTTGCCAAAGAAGTGCTTGAAGAAGAAAAAAACTCAAATCAACCTCTTGACAAGAGGGAACAAGCTAAAGCTGCTCTTACGGAGTTGTTTGAATCAATTAAAACTGAGGATACACCTATCATTGTAGAACGTGTAGTTGCTGATATTGATGAAAATGTAGTAGCTATTGTACGTAAGTTTAAAGATGCTTTTAAAAGCATTACAGCTCAGCGAGAGATAAAAAAGAAACTACGTTCTATTCTGTGGGTTAACTACCAGATTAAAGATCAAGAAGTTTTTGATAAGGCTTATCAGTATATTGAGATGTATTACTAATCGGTTGATAAAATGAATTTGTTATGGCTGTTGAATCACACGATAAGAAACTTGATGACCTCCTAAAAATGGTTGAAGAAGGTAAGGCTCAATTACCCGACTTTCAACGTAGTTGGGTTTGGGATGACACGAAGATATGTAAACTAATAGAAAGTATCACATCTGGTTTCCCAATGGGTGCAGCGATGTTTTTGGCTAATGGTGGTGAGCATATCCGTTTTAAGTATCGCACATTTGAGGGAGTGAATTCTATATCAGAAGTTACACCTGAGTGGCTTGTGCTCGATGGACAACAGCGACTCACAACCTTATATCAGGTCTTGAAGAGTAAGAAAGCAACTAATACTCGATTAGAGACCAATCGAGATACAATTATCAAACGCTATTATTATCTAGATATTCGTAAATGTCTAGACTCTACTGCGGACAGATTGGAAGCTATCATATCTGTATCAGAGAAGAAACAGCTTACAACAAATATTGGTCGTGATGTAACGCTGGACTTATCCACAAGAGAGAAAGAATTTGAGAACCTGATGTTTCCCCTAAATATTACGTTTTCTCATAATGATACGGAAGATTGGCATTATGATATGGAAGACTATTACAAAGGTGATAGAGAGTATAGAAATTTATTTCGTGATTTCTCCCAGCAGATTCTTCGCCCAATTTTAGAGTATAACATACCTATAATTCAGCTTGATAAAGAAACCCCGAAAGAGGCTGTTTGTCAGATTTTTGAGAATGTAAACACTGGTGGTGTACCTCTTACGGTTTTCGAACTCGTCACAGCTACATTTGCTGCTGAAGGACATGAATTGAGAAAAGATTGGGAGACCATTCGTCATATTTTTGCTCAAAAAGTAAATGGCGAGCTATTGAAAGAAATCACTGGTGCTAATTTTTTGGCGGCAATGACTCTGTTGGTATCATATTATAAAAGAGTGGTTTCAGGTGATGATGAGCGTGTGGCTGTAACATGTAAGAAAAAAGACATTCTTAGGCTTGAATTGAAAGATTATTTGAAGTATCATGACGCTTTGATTAAAGGTTTCTGTGATGCAGCTGATTTCTTAGTACATCAGGGGATTTTCCGTTCCAGAGATCTTCCATATTCGTCACAACTTATTCCACTTGCTGCAATCTTTGCATACGACAACGAAAATAAAAAAATGTTGCATCTTGGAAGCAAACAGGAATTATTGTCTCGTTGGTATTGGTGTGGCGTAATGGGTGAACTATATGGGGGTGCCAATGAAGCCAGATTTGCAACTGATATAATGGGCGTATTCCGTTGGATGGAAGGTGGTGAAATGCCAGAGACTGTATATCGTTCTAATATACAACCAACTCGTTTATTGACCATGCAGACTAGGAATAGTGCAGCGTACAAAGGTGTTATGGCACTTATCTTACAAGACTCACCACTTGATTTTATGACAGGTCATCGTATGGATATAGCATCTTACATTGATGAAGATGCTGATATTCATCATATATTCCCTCAAACTTATTGCGAGAAAAATAACCTTCCACGTATAAAATGGAATTCTGTCATTAATAAGACTCCAATTTATGCATCTTCCAATCGTTCAATAGGAGGACATGCACCAAGTACCTATATTGGAACTATGGCAAATAAGGGATTAAAACAAGTTGAGATACAGGAAGCCATAGAGTCACATAAGGTAAGTTATGCTCATCTTGTATTAGATGATTTCAATGCTTATTTCATAGATCGAGCAAAACAATTGCTTGACAGAATAGAGCAAGCGACAGGCAAATCTGTCTCAGGAAGAGATAGCGAAGAAACAATCCGTGAATTTGGTGTTGCTTTAATATAGATAGCAATCTGTAACAAACTAGAAAAATGTGATTAATAAATAGCTGAAAATAAATGAACTGGAGATTTTGGAAGAAAATATGTGCAAATAATTCGATGGAGGATGATAAACAAGTATCATTAACTCCTGCTCTGCTTAATCGTGATAGTGAAAGTGATAAGAAGCAGTATAGGAGTGTTTTGAATCTTGCACGAAAACTAGAAGAGAAAGACATATTGAACATTGCTCTTACAGGTCCTTATGGAGCCGGTAAGAGTTCCATTCTTCGCTCTTTGAAGAAAGACTATCCTAAATACAAATATCTTTCAATATCTCTTGCTACATTAAAGTCTCCATTAGATGATAAAAAGAATGAAATAGATATTGATACGATGAATAATCGTATTGAATACAGCATTCTTCAACAACTTATTTATAAAGAAAAACAAGAGACGCTTTATAATTCTAGATTAAAAAGGATTTATCATAAATCAACTTGGGCTCAATATGCTTTATCATTTGTAATAATATTTTATGCTGTTGCTTTAATTATTGTATTTGAACCATCGTTTTTGAAAGTGGAATGGATTTGCAACCGCTTAAGCAATCCGGTATTAAATAAATGGTCTGATATTTTTGCTCTATCATATATATTTATTGCAACAATAATATTCGCTCAAAAGACTATCAAGTCATTGAGTAATAGTAAACTTAATAAGTTAAATCTAAAGAATGGGGAGATTGAATTAAAAGAAAATAAAGAAGATACATCTGTTTTCAATAAGCACATGGATGAAATTGTCTATTTCTTTGAGGTCACTAATTATAATGTCGTGATTATAGAGGATTTAGATAGATTTAATAATACTGATATTTTTCTTAAGTTACGAGAAGTCAATCAACTCTTAAATCAGTCAAACTCCGTGGGACGTAAAGTTACGTTCATTTATGCGGTTAAGGATGATATGTTCTTTGATGAAGAACGTACTAAATTCTTTGATTATATCACAACTGTAATTCCAATAATCAACTCCTCAAACTCGGCAGACAAACTGAAAGAGGAACTAGAGATAAAAGGTTTTTCAGATCTTAATGTTGAGGTAATAGAAAGTTTAGCTTTTTTTATTGACGATATGAGATTACTTAAGAACATTGTCAATGAATATGCCCAATATAGAGAAAAACTTGATGAGAAACTTGATCAAAACAAGCTTCTTGCCATGATTGTATATAAAAACTACTACCCAAAGGATTTTGCTGATCTACATAAAGGAAAGGGTGTTTTATATGATTGTTTGCATAAGAAAAGCGAGTTGTTAATTGAACGTAATAGGCAAATTGATGAACGTATTGGCGTAATCACTAAAAAACTTCAATCTTTAGAAGCGACGCATGCCATGCAAGAAAAAGAATTAAGGCTGATTTATATTGAAGGGTATCGTAAAAAATTATCAAAACAATATAAAAGTAATGTCTTTTCGTTTTTTGTTGAGAACAATTTTATACCTCTTGAAGATATCGCTGAAAATGAAACTTTATTTAATTCATTGATATCGCAACCTTCAATTCGATACCAATATTTTAAGGGATGTCAAATTAACACATATTATGGTCATGTTAGATCTTGTTATGATACATCTGAAGATAGTTGCAATGTTCAATTCAGTCAGATAGAGGAAATAGTTAATTCGGACTTTACTTACCATGAGCGATTAGAAGCCTTGCGAGAGGGCGAAAAAAAATATCGTGAACAAATCAAGATACTAGAGTTGTCTCGGAACAATCATTATGCTACTCCAATACATGAATTGTTGCTGGATATTGATATGCAGACGCATAAGATTTTTAGTGAACTCAAAGTCTCTAAAATGCTTGAAGCTTTCTTGAAAGAAGGACTTATAAATGAAGATTACTTTGATTATATCTCTTTCTTTTTTGGTAAGTCAATTAATAAGCATGACCATGATTTTATTCTGGAATTAAAACTTCGGCATAGCTTACCATATGATTATCATATAGATAAAATAGAACTGTGCGTGAAAAACATTCCTGACAAATGTTACAATGATGTAAGTATATTGAATATTCAGGTGGTGGATTGTATTTGTCAGCATCTTGAAGAAGAAACTAATAACTCAAAACTTCATTCGATAGCACAAGTTGTTAAGAATAATAAAAAGTGGGACTTTTTGATTGATTTCTATAAGTCAGTTGAAGATTCGAGCCCGCTTTTCAACCATTTGGGTAGTATCGTTGATGGATTATGGAAGATCTTCGTGAAACAGAATTCCGATGAATTATTCGAGGCTTGGTTGCGATTCCTAGAATTAAACTATTCCACAAAAGAAAGTCGTAACTGGTTGAATAAACACTTCGCATTTATATCTCATAGAGTAGATCTTATAGGTTTTGATATAGTCAAACAAACAGTGTCGAATGGAAAACTGATTTTTACAGATATAGATGCAGAATCAGGGTGTTTGCTGGAATATGTTGTAGAAAACGAAGCATATATGCTGACACCTGAAAATGTTGTATGCGCATTTGTTTATTATCGAAATGAAAGGATGGAAGCATTGAATAATTATCCTTTAAATGTTACAATACTGAGGAGTTGTGAATCTGCTAAACCAGTGTCAGATTATATAGATGAACGTTTTGATGATGCACTAAATAATGTATTTATCACAGATGCAGCGAAACAAGAGAGTGTGGAAATTATTCTTGAAATTATTAATTCTGAAGATATAACAGAGGAGACAAAACGCAAATACCTTTCGGGGCAACATAATAGAGTTTCTCTTTCCTATGTTAACAATACACAGTGGGAGTCCGCTATTGAAGTTGATATAGTTACACCAGCATGGCCTGAGATATATGCATTCTATGAGAGTCAGAATAATGTAATGATTGCTAGTTTGCGAATATTCATTACGAAGCATATTGATGAATTAACAGATATATCTGAATTGGATGATACTCAGAAAGAACTACTGGCAAACAGTGCTTTGTTGACATCAGATTTTGAAATGTCGGTATACGATAAACTTATCAAAATCTTTGATGGAGTTACATTTAAGGATGCGAATATTAACAGTGTAGATAACGCTCATTTTAAATCGTTACTTTGTGCCGATATGCTTCCATATAGCACATATTATACGACTACAATTAGAGACAATCATAGTGATGTACTTACTTATTATGTAGATAAGTATTTGGATGAGTGCATTATAGAAATAGAGGAGTTACCTACAGATATGAGGTTATACAAGTATCTTATGAGAAATCCAAGAGTAATCGGTGAAAAAGCTCTAAGTGTAGTTCAACACTTTCTTCCTCATATTGTGTGGGATAACGAATTGGCAAATATCACTCTTCCTGTGGTGAAAAACAATATTGAAAAATTTGATTATGATACAGAGAAGAACATTTTGGTCGATTCTACTAATTTGCCAGAGCGCTTGTCTTTTTTGATAGACTTGATTGAAAAGTATAGAGATGATTTTGATATTGTGACAGAATTAATAGAGTCTTTAGGCGATTCTTATCGAAGTATTACAGATAAATCAAAAAAGGCTACTATAGAAAATAATCACATGAATGAAATGTTTTTAGGGAAGCTAAAAACTATTGGATATATCTCATCATATAGAGAAGATGATGATAAACTTCGTGTAAGCCATAAACGTAATTATTAAATCAAATGCAAAAGAATAGAGTAATTTATAACTATCAGTGATGTTTGCTAGTGATTAATAGTAATCGATGAAAGTTTCCATTAATAAAGATTTTGTGTCAGGATTTAAAGCAACTTTAAAAGAATAAGATTTTGGTATGATAGAAGATAATGTTGAATTCTTGAGTTCTGATTTCGAACAGATTAAGAAACGGAAGGATGGCGGAAAAGAATATTGGTCGTCAAGGGATTTATGTGCTGTATTAGGATATAGTACATATCAAAAATTCACTCGTATTATAAACAAAGCCATTGCGATAGCCAATAATAAAGGATTTAATGTATCGGAGCATTTTAACCAAACGGTTGAAATGGTTAAGGTTGGTTCTGGCTCTTTTCGCAAGGTGGAAAATATCCATTTATCTCGTATCGCTTGCTTGATTATTGCGGAAAATGCAGATGGAAAGAAGCCACAAGTACAAATGGCAAGAGAATATTTCAAGCAAGAGATATCTACTCCTGAATCAATTAATAATAGTCTATCTGCTAATATTTTATTATATAAAACAGGACAAGGGGAAGTGCGTATAGAGGTAGTCTTCAATAGTGAAACATTCTGGATGTCGCAGAAGCGCATGGCTGATTTGTTTGGGGTAGATGTACGAACCATCAATTATCATCTTGGTCAGATTTACGAAACAGGCGAACTCACTAAAGAGGCAACTATCCGAAAAATTGGGATAGTTCAGTCAGAGGGAGAACGAGAAGTGGAACGCACACCACTGTTTTATAATTTGGACGTTATCATAGCTGTGGGCTATCGTGTAAATAGCTACCAAGCTACTCAGTTTAGAATATGGGCAACATCTGTTCTTAAAGAAATGATAGTTAAAGGCTTTGTTTTGGATGATGAACGTTTGAAACAAGGAAAATATTTTGGTAAAGATTATTTTGATGACTTATTGGAGCGTATCCGGGAAATACGGGCTTCTGAACGTCGATATTATCAAAAAATCACTGATGTATATGCAGAATGTAGTTCCGATTATGATCCTAAGGCCGAGACGACTCAGCTATTCTTTAAAATGGTGCAAAATATGATGCATTGGGCGGTTACTCATCAAACTGCTGCTGAAATCGTATATACAAGAGCAGATGCAGAAATGCCTCATATGGGACTTACTACATGGAAAAATGCACCGGAAGGAAGAGTTCAAAAGTCAGATACGATTATTGCAAAGAATTATTTATCGGATAAAGAAGTAACCTCTTTAAACCGTCTGACAACCTCGTTTCTTGATTTGGCAGAAGCGCGTGCGGAACGTCAGATAATTTCTACTATGGAAGACTGGAAAAAACAATTGGATGATTTCCTGACTGTATATGGCTATGACAAATTTCATGATTCTCGTATCATTTCTGCTGAACAAGCAAAGGAAAAAGCGTATGCTGAATATGACAAATTTCGCTTGATTCAAGATAAAGAATATCTTTCAGATTTCGATAAGGAAATTAAGTTATGGAAAGAAAAGGGATTGTTTGATAACGAATAAAATAAAGTCTCAACCGATAGCACTTCTATCCAGTTGAGACTTTTCGTTTATTTACCTCTATCCAAAAACTTCTGTACTATTAACGCTATACTAATCTCCAAAACAACCATAAGAATACAACCAATAGCAGCCTTCCAAATCAATCCGGAATGCAAAATCTCTGAATTAGCCACTATCATGCACACGAAAAAGGAAGATAGAGCGACTACAATGATAATCAAAATGTAGAATGCCGTATCTGGGATGGGGATGGCATTGTCGGCTTTCTTCATTCTTCGCTCGGCTTCCTTGCATTTGCTCTCAATCTGACTGAGAAAATCACATAGAAGCCTTGCTCCAAATTCAACTGCCATCTTCTGCATTTCTTCAGAAATAATAGGTTTGCACTCACGTATAGAGCCGGACAGATTTTCAACTTCTGTTCTCAACTTGAACACGTTGTCATTCAGCTTGGCAAGTTGGAGAGACCGGAGTATACTGGGACAGTATGAAGGTCTTAAATCTGAGTCGAAACAGGCATTTTTGTACTGAGAGTCATAATTGATTATCAGTGATTTGCAGATTCGATATTGGGTATCTGCT